>NZ_CP017561.2:3470000-3645992 GCF_001865575.2 Paraburkholderia sprentiae WSM5005 | reverse complement strand
CGAGTCGTTCTCGCTGCCCGCCGCCGCGCCCGCGCCTTGGCCCGGACGCCACGCGCGGCGCCCGGCGGCGGCTTCGTTCGCGTCGAGACTCGGCAGATCGAGGTCGGCTGCGTCGTCGGCAGCGCTGCGCGCATTCGCGTTTTGCGCGGCGAGCGCCGCTGCCGCGGCTGCGGGATTCACGCGCGCGGCATGCGCGGCCTGCACGGCTCCTACAGCCGCATCCACAGCTGCGACGCCGCCGGCATTGCCGCCCTGCGGCGCGGCCGAAGCGGGGCGGATGGACGACGAAGCCGGCACCGCCGCAGACGGGCCGCGCATGCCCGCCTTCGGATCTAGTACAAATTGCACGTCCACCGGCGCGTGCCAGAAATCGCGCGCCATATCGGCGATGCGGCCCGAGAACTGGCTCTTGACCCAGTCGAGCTTGAAGCGGTTCGGCGCGGCAATGCTCAACGTATTCGCATCGGCGTCGAAGGCGACTGGGGCCAAGGGTTTGATCCACGTCACGTACTGCTGGGGCGTGAGCTCACGCTCCAGCAATGCGGAACAGTGTTGCCAGAATTCGTTCATCGAGTTGCTATCGTTATGGTGTGCACGGCGATCGCCGCTGCCCCTGTCGCGCGCGCGCAACAAGGCCCTGAGCAGCCAGGCGTAACGGCCCCAGGCGCTTGTGCCACAAGGGTCTGCGGGACATGCGTGCCGGAGCGACGTGCAACATTTTTGGGAAGTAAGGCGAGATTCTAACGCCAAAACGGACCCGGAAGTGAGTTATCCACAGGGACGGATCAGCGGGTCCGGCAAGCAGCGGCTGCATTGGGAGACGGCTAAACTATTGACGGCGAACGGGAAACCAGTTTAAATAGCGGGTTCCGCGAAAACCAATTTCAGTAGACCACCGGCCATTGCGCTTTCAGCGATGATCGCGCGGTTTTTTTCGATCAAGTGAGAGCAACATGAAACGTACTTACCAACCTTCCGTTACCCGTCGCAAGCGCACCCACGGCTTCCGCGTTCGCATGAAGACCGCTGGCGGCCGCAAGGTCATCAACGCACGTCGGGCGAAGGGCCGCAAGCGCCTCGCTATCTAAGGCTAGCGGATTGCTCGCTGTGACCGAAGCCCGCAGCGAAGCGGGAGCGGCCGGGGCGCAGCAACCGGGCTCGGTTCCGTTGCGAGCGCAAGCCGCCTTCCCCAAAGCCGCAAGGCTGCTAAAAACGGATGAATTTTCATCCGTTTTTCGTTTGCGGCCGTGGCGTCGTACCGCGCACTTCGTCGTGTACGGGCGGCCCACCGGCAACGAGGCGCGTCTTGGTCTCGTGATCGGTAAGAAGTATGCGCCGCGTGCGGCCACGCGGAATCTGGTACGCCGGATCGCGCGCGAAGCTTTCCGGCTGCGTCGCGCGGAATTCGGCGGTTGGGATGTGCTGCTGCGTCTACATACGCGTTTCGACAAAAAAGCCTTGCCGAGCGCGTCGTCGCCGCCATTGAAAGCGTTGTGCCGCAGCGAAATCGAGGCGTTGCTCGATAAGGCAGCGCGCGAAATTACCCGTCGTCAGGCGCCGCCCGCGGAGGCGCCCGGCACGGAATGACGCAGTGACCGCCCGCACCACGGTCGCCGCCACTGACTTGGCGCCGGCAGCTTCAGGGCGCGGGCGTCGCCCGATACTCCACGTTGCGCGGCGCCGTCCGGCCGCACCTGCCATGCAAACGGTACTCCTCGCTTTATTGCGTTTTTACAAGCTTGCCGTGAGCCCCATGCTCGGCAACCGGTGCCGTTTTTACCCTTCCTGCTCTGATTACGCGCGCGAGGCAATCCAGTATCATGGCGCCGCGCGCGGGACTTATCTCGCCGTGAGGCGTGTTTGCCGCTGCCATCCGTTTTCCGCCGGCGGCATCGATCTCGTCCCGCCACCCACTTCTGAAAGCGCTGACGCGCCGTTCCATCGACACTGAGACAACGCATGGATATCAAACGCACCGTCCTATGGGTCATCTTTTTCATGTCAGCGGTCATGCTGTTCGACAACTGGCAACGCGACCACGGACGCCCGTCGATGTTCTTCCCGAGCACGACGCCGACCCAGACCGCCGGCACCTCTGCGCCGGGCACGACGACGCCGGGCACTCAGCCGGCCGATCTTCCTGCCACCACCGCGGCCGCACCCGGCAATGCGCCGGCGGCCGAGCAATCGCAGCTGGTGAAATTCGGCACCGACGTCTATAGCGGCGAAATCGACACCCGCGGCGGCACATTGTCGCGCCTGTCGCTCGTCAAGCAGGGCGACGGCAAGCAGCCGGATCTCGTGATCACGCTGTTCGACAAAACGAACAATCACACGTATCTGGCGCGCACCGGTCTGCTCGGTGGCGATTTCCCGAATCACAACGACATCTTTACGCTGATGCCGAATCAGCCGACCCATCTGGCTGATGGTCAGAACTCGTTCCAGATGAGCTTCGAGTCGCCGGAAAAGGGCGGGCTCAGGGTCATCAAGACGTACACGTTCACGCGCGGCAGCTACGTGATCGGCGTCGAGACGAAGGTCCAGAACGTGGGCGCCACGCCGGTGACGCCGCAGGTCTATATGGAGCTGGTCCGCGACGACCAGCCGGTCGAAACGCCGCGCTTCTCGCACACGTTCATCGGACCGGCGGTCTACACGAACGAGCACCACTTCCAGAAGATGACGTTCAGCGATCTCGACAAGAACAAGCAGAACTTTGCGACATCGGCCGATAACGGCTGGGTCGCGATGGTCCAGCACTACTTCGCGTCAGCATGGATTCCCCAGCAGGGCGCAAAGCGCGAGTTCTACGCCGAGAAGATCGATCCGTCGCTGTATCGCGTCGGGATCAAGGAGGCAATGCCGACCATCCAGCCGGGCCAGACCGTCAGCGTGAATGCGCGTCTGTTCGCCGGTCCGGAAGAAGAAAAGATGCTCGCAGGCATCGCGCCGGGCCTCGATCTGGTGAAGGACTATGGCTGGGTCACGATCATCGCGAAACCGCTGTTCTGGTTGCTGTCGAAGATCCACAGCTATGTCGGCAACTGGGGCTGGTCGATCGTGCTGCTCACCGTGCTGATCAAGGCGGTGTTCTTTCCGCTATCGGCCGCGAGCTACAAGTCGATGGCTCGCATGAAGGCGATCACGCCGCGCATGCAGGCGCTGCGCGAGCGTTTCAAGGGCGATCCGCAGAAGATGAACGCGGCGCTGATGGAGCTGTACAAGACTGAAAAGGTCAATCCGTTCGGCGGCTGTCTGCCGGTCGTGATCCAGATTCCGGTGTTCATCTCGCTGTACTGGGTGCTGCTGTCGTCGGTGGAAATGCGCGGCGCGCCGTGGATTCTGTGGATTCAAGATCTGTCGCAGCAGGACCCGTACTTCATCCTGCCGATCCTGATGGCCGTGTCGATGTTCTTGCAGACCCGCTTGAACCCGACGCCGCCGGACCCGGTTCAGGCAAAGATGATGATGTTCATGCCGATCGCGTTCTCGGTCATGTTCTTCTTCTTCCCGGCGGGTCTGGTGCTGTACTACGTCGTCAACAACGTGCTGTCGATCGCACAGCAGTACTACATCACGCGGATGATCGGCAGCGCGAAGGCGAAGCCGGCCTGATGTTCTGTCCCGTGGCGGCACGCATGGCCGCCGCGACGGAGCCGAATACGAAAAGCCGCCCGGTTCGCACCGGGCGGCTTTTTTTGTAGTGCGATTGAAGAAAATGCGGCGGGCGACCGTATCCTTTTTTCGTCGCTCACTCTTCGTCAGAGTCTTCGCCGTAGAAGCGCACGATCATTTCCTCGACCAGATTCCGGTCCTTCGGCGTCAACGATGCAATCTTGGAGGCGAGCTCGATCGTTTCGGGCGTCGGCGGATATTTCTCGCCGCGCGCCATCGGTCTTGCGCTAGTGCCGGGCGGCGGTCCGTAGTGGAGCCAGTGTTCCTTGACGTTCAACCATTCGGCGAGCGTGCGCAACTTGTCCGGCTTCGGAATCGTCGTACCCGTCAGCCATTTGTGCGCTGTCTGCGGTGTCACGGGGCGCTCGCCGTGATAGCGAAGATTGAACTGCTCGGCGAGTTTAGTCCCGCCGCGAATTTTCAGCGGCTCGAGCAGATCCTTCAGCCTCTTCGCGAAGGCGGCTTTTTCTTTGTCGGTCGGCATGGGCCAGATTGTGCAATTCAGCCTTCAACCAGTTGACAACCGACCAAGCTTCGTTTTCTCTTATTTGAGATAGATTTAGCTTGCAGCCGGCGCCCGGCAATGCGTTCCGCGAAATCGACTTTTTTCATCTTTCTGTTGCCTGGCTTGCCTTTGCCAGAACCGCCGGACCTGCCGAGTCTTAAGTTTTCTTAATTAGCGCAGTCATTATCCTAGCTTGCTTAAGATAAATCTGAACGGCGCACCCCAATAGGACGAAAAAGCGCGCCTTCGGCTTTGCGGTCTTGCCGTGAGCCATTCCGTCCGAGTCGCGCGCGTTACAATGCCTCGCGCCGACCTGACCGACGCGGTCCTGCCCTCCCTCGCGTTTTCGCCCGACTTTCCATGCTTACAACCGACTCCGATCCCATCGTTGCCATTGCTACCGCGCCGGGCCGGGGAGGTATTGGTGTCGTGCGGATTTCGTTCGGCCGCGCCGGCGCGGCGGCGGCCCAGCCGTTGATGCAGGCGCTCACGGCCCAGACGCTCACCGCGCGTCACGCGAGCTACGTGCCGTTTCTCGACGCGAGCGGCAATCCGCTCGACCGCGGCATCGCGCTGTACTTTCCGGCGCCGCATTCGTACACCGGCGAGCACGTGCTCGAACTGCAGGGGCACGGCGGGCCGGTCGTGCTGCAGCTGGTCCTGCAACGCTGCGTCGACGCCGGCCGCGCGTTCGGTCTGCGGCTCGCCGAGCCCGGCGAATTCACACGGCGCGCGTTTCTGAACGACAAGCTCGACCTCGCGCAGGCCGAAGCCGTCGCCGATCTGATCGAGGCGAGCACCGAGGCCGCCGCGCGTTCGGCCGGTCGCTCGCTCGACGGCGCGTTCTCGCGCGACATCCACGCACTGGTCGAAGAAGTGATTACGCTGCGGATGCTGGTCGAGGCGACGCTCGACTTCCCGGAAGAGGAAATCGACTTTCTCGAAGCCGCCGACGCGCGCGGCAAACTCGCGCGCATACGCGAGCGTCTCGCGCACGTGTTGAGCGAGGCGCGCCAGGGTGCGCTGCTGCGCGAAGGTTTGTCGGTCGTGCTGGCGGGACAGCCGAACGTCGGCAAGTCTTCGCTGCTGAACGCACTCGCCGGCGCCGAACTTGCGATCGTCACACCGATCGCCGGCACGACGCGCGACAAGGTCGCGCAGACGATCCAGATCGAAGGGATCCCGCTGCACGTGATCGACACGGCCGGCTTGCGCGAGACCGAGGACGAGGTCGAGAAGATCGGCATCGAGCGCACGTGGGGCGAGATCGAGCGGGCGGACGTGGTGCTGCATCTGCTCGACGCGCGTACCGGCATGACGGCCGGCGACGCAACAATCGCCGGACGCTTTCCGCGCGGCGTACCGGTCGTGCGCGTGCTGAACAAAACCGACCTGACCGGGCTCGCGCCGGCGACGCGCGCACTCGACGCCGACCTCGAGCTCAGCGAGGTGCGACTGTCGGCGAAAAAGGGAGACGGCGTCGCATTGCTGCGCGACGAACTGCTACGAATCGCCGGTTGGCAGGCGGGCGCGGAAAGCGTCTATCTGGCGCGCGAGCGGCACCTGATTGCGTTGCGCGCGGCCGACGAGCATCTGGCGACGGCCGCCGCGCATGCGGAGCAGAACGCGCAGGCGCTCGATCTGTTCGCCGAGGAATTGCGGCTCGCGCAGGATCAGCTGAACTCGATCACCGGCGAGTTCAGTTCGGACGATCTGCTCGGAGTGATTTTCAGCCGATTCTGTATCGGGAAATAAGGTCGAGCCGGCAAATCGGCACCATGCCGCTGCCACACAACCTGTCAACGTCAATGTGGCGCGGCTGCGGCGCCATCGGAAATCGCCTTCGTCGACCAAAAACGCACAGGATTTTTGGTACACAAGGCGGGCAAGGGTTTAAAATCTCCGCTGTCCGAGCCTAACCGCACAGCGTCCCCAAAAGCATGCCCCGCCTCGCCACCCCGCTCACCGAATCCGAAGTCCGCGCGCTCGAACCGCGCGCGACCCGCTATTGCGTCGCCGACGGCAACGGCCTCGTCATCGAAGTCATGACGACCGGCACCAAGGTCTGGCGCTTTCGCTATACGTTGAACGGCAAGCGTCAGCCGCTCGCGACGATCGGCGATTACCGGATGATTTCGCTGCGCGTCGCGCGCGCGAAGGCGCAAAAGTACGCGGCACTCGTCGCGCAGGGCATCTCGCCGATCGCGACCGCGCGGCGCGATCGCGGCGCCGAGAGCAAGGCCGACGTGTTGCGCGAAGCGGCCGAGCTTTATCTCGCGACCGCGCTCGCCGGCAAGTCGGACGAATATCGCCGCACCACGCGGCGCGCGCTCGACAAGGACGTGCTGCCCGCGCTCGGCAACAAGCCGATCGGCGCGGTGAGCGCCGACGACATCGTCGCGGTCTGCGAGCGAATCAAAAGCCGCGGCTCGCCGAAAATGGCGCTGCACACGCGCAACGTCGTGAAGCGCCTGTACGCATATCTGATCGCGCGGCAGCTCGCGACCGGCAACCCCGCGGAAGTCGTGCCGGCGCGCTCGATCGCGACCTTCGGCAGTCGCACCCGCGTGCTGTCCGGCGCCGAGATCGGCGTGATGTTGCGCACGATCGATACGTCGAACATCCGCCGCCCGCTGAAACTCGCCCTGCATCTGCTGGTGCTGACGATGGTGCGCAAATCGGAGCTCGTCGAATCGACCTGGGCCGAGTTCGATCTCGATAACGCACTGTGGACGATCCCCGCCGCACGCCTGAACGCGCGCGAGGACCGCATCGTCTGTCTGCCGCGTCAGGCGGTGGCGCTGGTGCGCGAACTGCAGCGCGCGCGCACCAGCGAGCGGTTCGTATTCCCGAGCGTCAGGGGCGGCGATCGGCCGATCGCGAAAAGCACGCTTAACCAGGCGGTCAAGGCATTGGGGCTCGACGTGGAGCATTTCGTGCTGCATGACTTTCGTCGCACGGCGTCGACGCATCTGCGCGACATCGAGCAGCAATCAGACGCGGATGGCGACATCACGAAGCACGAAGCAGCCGGCGAAACGGCAAGGCAGCGTCGCTTGCTTCAGAGTTGGGCGGACTTTGTCGATAGCCAGATGGAAGTCGCACGACAGACGGCGAACGGGATCACTTGACGGCATTGTCATGGCTTTTGGCGCGCTGTGACGCCTGCTGTCATGCCGGAAACTGGATGGTACACCGGTCGATGCGACCTCCTCGCAAAACCAAGCAAGAGAAGGATTTATCATCGAAACATCAGGTTTCCAGAGCCGGCGCAAAAGCGCCTTTTTGTGCTTTTCGTGACCGTTTCACGTCGTCGTTCTTTCCCCGCTTCCATCGCCTACACTGAGGATGGACGCAAGCCGATACGGAGGTTCCGATGTCTGAATCGATGCTCGCCTACTTGATGGGGCCCGCCGTCATGCTGGTGGTCGGCTTTGCCATCTGGATGATGTCGCGTCACCGCGATCCGTCCGAGCCGCCCAAGCTCGAGCGCTGGCTAGACACGCATTACGCGGAGTGGCTGCATCACAAGCACTGAGCGGTGCCCCACATCGAAAAGGCCGTCGCATTGAGCGACGGCCTTTTTGTCTGCGCTGTTCGTCCGATTCATTCGCGCATCAGGACTTAACGCATTCACCACTGCGGCTCGGGTTGCGGCTGTGCATAGCCGTACTGTCCGGGCGGCGGTGCGCCACATCCGACGTCGGCGCGCTGATACGGGTCGTAGCAATAGCCGGGCGGCGGTGCCGCGTATGCGGGCGCGGACTGATACGCGGGCTGCGCATAGACTGGCTGCGGATACGCGACGACCGGCGCCGGCGTCAACGCGGAGCTGATCACCGCGCCCAGCACCGCGCCGCCGATCAGCGCACCCACCACGTCACCGCCGTGTCCGTGCGCGGATGCCTGGCCCGCCACCGTCAAACTGCCCGCCATTACCAACGCCACTGCGATTTTTTTCATATTGAGCTCCCGCCGTTCAGGCATGGATGCATTGTCGCCGCCGCGCGCGGAAATAGATGCTGCAGTTGGTAACCGGACATTAACTCTGTAACAGGCTCGGGCCTGTCGGCAACCGGAAAAATCAGGTGGCGGTCAGCGATTGAGCCGCGAGCCCGGGCGCCAGCGCGACGCAGTACTCCGTGATGCTCGATCTCGAACCGAACTCGGATCGGATCCAGAACGCGCTGTCGTATGCGAAGCGCCATCTGCGCGAGCCGCTCACCGTCGAGCAACTCGCCGATGTGGCGCATCTGAGCCACGCCAGTTCAGCCGCGCGTTTCGCGACGAGAAGCGCCAGTCGCCGGCCCGCAGGATCGAGGCGCAACATGTCGAAGCGGCTCGCACGATGCTCGAAACCGGCCGTCATTCGATCGAAACGGTCGCGGCCGACACTGGCTTCATCGGCCCCGAGCGGATGCGGCGCGCGTTTTTGCGCGCGTTCTGCCAGCCGCTGCAAGCGATCCGGCGCGACGCCCGCATGCCGTCATGCGTTCGGGTAGAGAATAAGAAACCTGCAGCGCGAACCTGCGCGAAAAAACCGTGTCCCGCTCGACCCGTGAATCGAACCCAGCCCAAACGAAAGGAAACGCGATGAACTACAACGACAGCAACCCGTTCGCCAAAATCTTGCGCGGCGAACTACCGTGCATCAAGGTGGCCGAAAACGACCAGGCGCTGGCTTTCATGGACCTGATGCCGCAAGCCGACGGCCATCTGCTCGTCGTGCCGAAGGAGGCGGTGGCGGAAATTTTTGATCTGTCCGATGCGGCGCTCGTCGCATCGACGCGCATGGCACAAAAGCTCGCGATCGCAGTGCGCGCGGCACTGCGCCCGGACGGCGTGTTCATCGGCCAGTTCAACGGAGCAGCGGCCGGACAGACGGTACCGCACGTCCATTTCCACGTGATTCCGCGCTGGCAAGGTCAACCGCTCAAGCTCCATGCGCGCGAGCCCGCCGATACGGACACGCTCGAAGCGCTCGCGAAGCGGATCCGCGCGCATTGGCGCGCCCATTGAGAGCGCGACGCATCGCTCGCCGATGCGGCTCTCGGTGCATCGCGGTCACGGTCAGTAACAACTGTAAAAGTCGCTGAAACCACCGATTGGCACGTCGCGACTAGACTGCCATTGCCTAGTGTTCAAGGCATTGAGTGTGGATCTCTTTTTCAGCCTGCCCCCGTGGCAGGCTTTTTTCTTTGGCGATCCGCTTCCAATCTCAGAGCCGCTCGCGCGAACGGCGCAGCGGATGCCGCCAGTCGATGCGTCGGCGAGGCGCTGGCAACGGCCGTCCGTCGTGCAGGTCGCGGTGCTCCTGCCATAATTCGTCGGAAAAGAGAAACATCACGATCAGCAGCGGAACGACTAGGAAAATCCCGAGTATCACGTGCTCGTTCACGATAGCCTCCAGGTGCAGGAGATTTGTTTTCATTGTAGAGCACCGCCTGTACCCGCATGCTGGCGCGACGCGGATCCGCTCAGAATTCAGGCGCACCCGACACGCCTGGCATCATTTGTTTTCTGCACCTGCCGCGTTATTGCGCGAGCCAGCGTTCGCCTGTTCAACGAGTTTGTGTGCGACGCACAAAATGGTCGATCGCCTTGTACTAAATCGCTTAATTGACCGTACGCGTTTACGCGAATGTCTGCGCAAAGCCTCACCTGTTAAAGGCGTGCGCGCAATCGGCTTTTTAGTTATCCATTTCGTTTCCACTTGTTGCAGCGTCTGCTCAGGCATTAATCTCCTGCGGCACAGAGTGCGACGATTCGCCACTGTTGCGACCGCACACAAGATGTGCTTGTTGTTCTCCTTGGTTCTCCTAGAGTGCGAGATGCGGGTCCAACGTTAAAGTTAAATACATAGCTAACCTGAGTATTTTTTCGGCCCGCACCGGAGGAAGAAATGAGGACTCGAATTGCCGTTGTTTTCGCCATTGCGGGTTTGGCTGCCGCTAGCGCTCAGGCGCAAGACGTCGTGATTAAGCCGCAGCAAACGATCCAATTCAAGGCCAATGCGTATGGCTGCGTATCGAAGGACAAGCTCGATGCCGCCGATCACCACGCGCAAGCCGGTGAACAGCAGCAAATGCAAGAGTTCTTCTCCGGATATCAATGCGTGTCGACACCGGCCGACTCGAGTTTCCGCGTGGTGCGCGTGGTCGGCCACGACGTCGAGTTCGTGAATGCGGGCAATAGCGACACCGAGGGGCTGTGGGCGAACGACCGATTTATCAAGCAATAAGCACAACACCGGTATTCCGACAAAAGCCGGAATACGGTCGCATGCGTATGCGCCGCGGCTTTAAAGTCGAGGGTGAACGCTTGAGCTAAAAAGCGGCTTGTGCATTCGAATGCCAGGCCGTTTTCTTATTGCTATTCATGCCGGCCCTGTTTGCGTGCAATAAAAAAACCGATGCGGATTTTGTCGATCCGCATCGGCAGTACGCCTTCTCGCAAAGCGCAGGAAACCGGCCACGGGCAATGGCGCGTCAGTGCACGCGCTTGCTGCGGCGGAACTGGTCGAACAGCACCGCGAGCAGCAGGATGCCGCCGCGAATCAGGTATTGATAGAACGTGGGCACGTTCAGCAGGCTCATGGCGTCCTGCACCGAGCCCATGATCAGCACGCCGACCAGCACGCCCGAGATGGTCGCGACACCGCCCGTCAGTGACACGCCGCCGAGCACGCATGCGGAAATCACGCCGAGTTCGAGCCCGACCGATGTCTTCGGATCGCCGAGGCTCATGCGCGACGCGAGCATCACGCCCGCGAACCCGGTTACCAGGCCTTGCAGTACGAACACGGTGATCTTGATGCGCGTGACGGGCAGCCCGGCGAGCACAGCCGCTTCGCTATTGCCGCCGACGGCCAGCACGTTCTTGCCGAACACGGTCTTTTTCAGCAGGAAGCCGAACAGCACGAAGCCGACGATGTTGCTCCAGATCGGATACGAAATGCCGAGGAACGAGCCGCCGCCGAGATCGAAAAAGCGCTCCTCGGAAATCATCACGGCGTCGCCGTTCGACGTGATGTACGCAAGGCCGCGGACGACCTCCATCATCGCGAGCGTGACGATCAGCGAGTTGATCTTGTAGCGCGCCACCAGCGTGCCGTTGACCAGGCCGACCGCGCCGCCCGCGAGCACGCCGGCCGTGACGCCGACGAACACACTGTGCGTCGCGGTGATCAGCACGGAAGCCACCACGCCCGAAAACGCGACGATCGACGCCACCGACAAGTCCACCTCGCCGAGCGCGAGCACGAACATCATCGTGACGGAGATCGAGCCGATCAGCGTGACCGACAGCAGCAGGCCCTGGATATTGCGGGTGCTCAGAAAGTCCGGGACCGTGAACGACAGCACCGCGAACAGGATGACGAACACCATCACGATGCCGGATTTGTTGATCAGGTCCCAGGTGCGCGCGGCGCGCGCGGTCAAACCCGCGGAGGCGACGGCCGTGGTCGAGGAGTCGGTTGAAGGTGTATTCATGATGTCTGTTCCATTCAATGCCGCTTTCGCTGCGGTATTCGGTAAAAGCTCGAGTGGTGCGTTCCGGTCGGCGATCAGCGCGGCAACGCCAGCTTGATCAGCGCATCCGGCGTAGCCTGCGCCTTCGGCAGATCGCCGACGATGCGGCCTTCCTTCATCACGATCACGCGATCGGTTACGCCGATCACTTCAGCAAGATCGCTCGAGACGACGATGACCGTGCGGCCCGCCTCGGCGAGCCCATACAGCAGCCCGTAGATTTCGCTGCGCGCACCGACGTCGATGCCGCGCGTCGGCTCGTCCATCAGGAATACGTCGATCTCTTCGGCGAGCCAGCGCGACAGGATCACCTTCTGCTGATTGCCGCCCGACAGCGTGCCGATCGGCGTGTCACCATTGCGGGTCTTGATCGCGAGCTTGCCGATGAACTCGCGCGTGGTCTGCGCTTCCTTGCGGCCGTTGAGCACGTTGAAGCGGCTGAAGTGGCGGCGGCAGCTGATGTTCAGGTTGTCCGACACCGACGCGATCGACACGATGCCTTCCTGCTTGCGATCCTCGGGACATAGCGCGACACCGGCGCGCACCGCGTCGCGCGGCGTCGCGAACCGCACGCGCTTGCCCCTTAGCAAGACCTCGCCGGCGCTCGGCTTGACTGCGCCGTAGATCAGCTTCATCAGCTCGGAGCGGCCCGCGCCGACGAGCCCGAAAAAGCCGACGATCTCGCCCTTGCGTGCCGAAAAGCTAGCCGGTTCGCGCAGGCCCGGTCCCATCACGCCATTGACCTGAAGCTGCACGCCGCCGAGCTCGCGCGTGCGATAGCCGTACACGTCGGTGATCGAACGGCCGACCATACAGCTGATCAGCCGATCGCGATCGAGTCCCGCCCCGGCCTCGAAGGTATCGATGCGGCGGCCATCGCGAAACACGGTGACGCGATCGCACAGCTCGTAGACCTCATCCATCCGGTGCGTGACGTAGATGATCGCGCGGCCTTCGGCCTTCAGTGCACGGATGATGCGGAACAGTTGCGTCGTTTCACGCGACGACAGCGAGCTGGTCGGTTCGTCGAATGCGATCACGCGCGCGTCGCGCATCAGCGCCTTGCCGATTTCGATCATCTGCCGCTGTCCGATCGACAGATGCTTGACCTGCTGCGACGGATCGAGCTTCTCACCGAGCCGCTCGAGCTCGCGCATCGCACGCGCGACCAGCGCCTTTTCGTCCAGTACCCCGAAGCGATTCGGCAGCGCGCCGAGCATCAGGTTCTCGGCGACGGTCAGCTCCGGCACCAGATGCAGTTCCTGATAGATGATCGCGATGCCCGCGGCGATGGCCGCCTTGGTCGTCGCGAACTGCTGCTCGACGCCGTCGAGCGACAGCGTGCCCGACACAGGATGATTGACCCCGGACAGCACCTTCAGCAGCGTGGACTTGCCAGCGCCGTTTTCGCCCATCAGGCCGTGCACCTCGCCGCGGCGCACTTCGAGCGAGACCTGGTCGAGCGCAAGCACGCCCGGAAAGCGCACGGTGATGCCGGCGAGCCGGAGATAAGAGGCGTCGGCTGCGGGCGTCGATGCAGGCGAGGGCGCGAGCGCCGCGTCGCTGGCATGAGACCCGGTGATTAAGGACGTCATCGAAAAACCTCGAACGGATGAAACTTGAGCGGGCCGCGCTCGCGCTGAACGCGAGGCACGAGGCGGCCCGCCGTCTGCTGCGAGAACCTCGCTTAAATACCCAGTTCCTTGCGCACGTCCTGCCAGTTGCCGCGCACCATCAGCTTGCCGGTGGTCTGCGTGTCGGCGGGCGGCTGCTTGCCGTCCTTGATCCACTCAATAAGGTTTTCAGTGCTTTCCTTGCCGTGGTTCGTCGAGCTGACCGCGATCGTGCCGTAGAAGCCCGTCGGTTCCTTCTTCTGGAACTCGGCGAACGCCTCGCCCGCGCCGTTGATGCCGACGCCGATCACGTCCGCGGCCGGAATATGCAGCTGCTCGGTCGCCCGCACGCCGCCGAGCACGCTTTCCTCATTAAGCGCGAAGATCACCCACTTCTTGATGTTCGGATGCTGCGCGAGCACCGGCGACACCGCGTTGAAGCCGCCTTCGTCGTCGGTGGTTTTTTGCGGCGCGTCGAAGACGTTTTCCTTTTTGAAGCCGCCGGCGAGCAGCGACTGCGTCGCGCCGTCGGTGCGCAGCTTCGCGGTGGGCAGTTCGTAGTCCGTGATCCGCAGCGCGCCGACTTCCTCAGGCTTCCAGCCGCGGCGCTTCATTTCGTCCGCGATCGCCTGGCCTACCTGGTTGCCGATCTTGAACGCCGACATGCCGAGGTGCGGCACGTTCGCCAGCGGCTTGCCGGTCGAATCGACCAGCTGGTCGTCGACGGTCACGAACTTCATGTTGTAGCGCTTCGCGCGTGCCTGAATCGCCGGTCCGAGACGGACGTCGGGCGCGCAAATCACGAAGCCTTTCGCGCCTTGCGCGCCGAGGTTGTCGATCGCGGCGAGCACTTTTTCGCCGTCGGGCGTGCCGATGTTGACCACCGAGAATCCGTCCTTCTTACCGAGCGCGGTCGCGGCTTTCTGTTCGTTGATGAACCACGCCTGTTCCGGCATCTTTACAAGGAAGCCGACTTTGAGCGGCTCATCCGCGCGGGCGGACAGTTGCGCGGCGAACGGGGCGGCGAGGGCGGCGGCGGCCATCGCGGTCAGGGTCAAACGGCGAAGCTTGCTGGTCATCTACTGTCTCCTGAGGTTGAAAAGCTGCATTGATGTCGTTTAGTTGCAGCGGGGTAACGCGGGCGGCGTCAGCCGTCGCGCGAATGGCGGATCTGCGCGCAGTACACCGAGCGTTGCGCGCCTGTCACGGCGAAATGGCTGCCGCGGCTCATTGCTTCTAGCCCGCCAGGTACGCCGTTTTCACGGCGGTCCAGAACGCGGCATCGCTCGCGCCGTAGGCCGACGCCTTGCGCCCACCGCCGGGTCCGTGATGCTCGACGGCCGTGGTCGGCAGATTGATCGTGACGAGACCGCTCTGTACGTGGCGGCGAAAATGCCGCGCGCGTTCGAGCGAGCGCGTGCAGATGCCGGCGCACAGTCCGTAGGCGGTGTCGTTCGCGAGATGTAGCGCGTGTTCGTAATCGTCCGCGCGCAGCACGACCGCGAGCGGCCCGAAAATCTCTTCGCGCGCGATGCGATGCTCCGGTTCGCCGATAAACAGCGCCGGCTCGAAAAAAAATCCGCGCGTCGCGCGTTCGAGTTGCCGCCCGCCGCGCAGCAACTGCGCGCCTTCCTGCTCGCCGACGCGCACGTAGTCGAGATTGCGTTCCAGCTGCGCGGCATTCGCCACCGGGCCGATATCGGTGCCGTGCTTCAGCGCGTGATCGACGGTTAGCTTTGCGAGCTTCGCCTGCAACGCGTCGATGAACGGCGCGAACACCGCGCGTTCGACGATCAGCCGCGCGGCCGCCGTGCTGCGCTGGCCGGTCGCGCTGAACGCACCGGTGAGCGCCGCGTCGACCGCGCCGTCGAGATCGGCGTCGGCCAACACAACAAACGGATTCTTGCCGCCCATCTCCAGCTGCACGCGCGCCTGGCGCATGGCGGCGGCCTGCAGCACGCGCGTGCCGGTGTCGGACGAACCGGTGAAGCTGATCGCGGCGACGAGCGGATGCGCGACGATGCGCGCGCCGACCTTGCGCCCGCTGCCCATGACGAGGTTGAACACGCCGGCCGGCAAGCCAGCACGACTGACGATCGACGCGAGCGCCGCGGCGCAAGCGGGCACTGATTCGGCAGGCTTATAGACGACGCAGTTGCCGTGCGCGAGCGCCGCGCCGATCTTCGCCGCGGCGGTCGCAAGCGGCGCGCTCCACGGCGCGATGATGCCGACCACCCCGAGCGGCTCGCGCGTCACGTCGATTTCGACGCCGGCACGCGCCGACGCGAGCGGCTCGACGAACGCGCGCAGCGCCTCGGCCGCGAACAGTTTGAACAGCTGCCCTGCGCGCGTCGCTTCGGCGAGCGCCTCGGGCAGCACCTTGCCGACTTCACGCGCGAGCAGCCGAGCCAGTTCCTCGCGGCGCGCGAGCATTTCGCTGCCGATCGCGTCCAGCGCGTCGGCGCGGCGCTGCGCGGAGGCGAGCGACCACTCGCGAAACGCCGCGTGCGCGGCCTCGATCGCGCTGTCCGTCTGCCGCACGTCGGCGCGCACGTACTCGCCGACCGGCTCGTCGAGATCCGACGGATTGAGCGACACGCCCGTGGTCGCGCCGGTCTCCCATCCGCCATTGATGTAATGGCGAAACGGGCTGGCAACGAGCGGGACGAGCGGATCGCGGTTCATCGGCGGAAAAGGCGCACCGGAAGTTCAGAAAAGTCCACGAATGGTATGAGCCGTGCCAATAACTTTCCAATCCCTTTTTAAGCTTCTCCGATATCAGTTTCGATATGGCATCATGGGAGCTTCAGCGGAAGAATGTACAAACATCGCTCGTAAAAACCTGGAGACCACACGATGACGCGTAGCTATTCGAACTGGTTCGTGCGCGCGCGGCTCAAGACACGCCAGTTGCTGCTGCTTGCGGCGATGGAGGAGGAGGGCAACGTGCGCCGCGCAGCGGACGTGCTCGGCATGACGCAGCCGGCGGCGTCCCGGCTGCTGAAAGAACTCGAGGACATGCTCGGCGTCAGCCTGTTCGACCGCACGCCGCACGGCATGCACGCGACGCTGTACGGCGAGGTGATGATCCGCCATGCGCGCATGGTGCTGTCGAACTTGAGCCAGGCGCACGACGAAATCTCGGCGCTGCGCTCGGGTCTCGCGGGTCAGGTGCGTATCGGCGTGATCGCCGCGGCCGCCGCGACGATGGTGCCGCGCGCGATCGCGAGCGTGAAGGAGCGTTATCCGCAGCTGCAGATCTGGACCGAGGTCGAGACCTCCGACGTGATGCTGCCGCGGCTTGCCGAAGGCGATCTCGACATCATGATCGGGCGCGTGCTCGAACGGCAGAATCAGTTCAAAACCGATGTGCGCTACGAACCGCTCGCCGACGAACCCCTGTGCGTGGTCGCGCGTCCGGGTCATCCGCTCGAAAGCGAAACGGGGCTGACGCTGCGCGGCATCGTCAACGCGAGCTGGGTGCTGCATCCGCCGGGCAGCGTGCTGCGCCATCGCTTCGATCTGATGTTTTCGCAGATCGGACTGAACCCGCCGCAGAACGTCGTCAATACGAACAACTTCCTCGCGATTTCCAGCCTGCTGCTGCAAAGCGACATGTTGGCGGTGTTGCCTGACGAAGTGGCGCGTCAATACCAACAGTACGGCGTGCTGAAGCGGGTACCGATCGATTTACCGTGCAGGATGGATACATTCGGTATCATCACGCGCCAGTCGCATCTGTTGTCCCCGGCCGCCGCCGTCGTGCTCGAGGCGTTGCGGGAGGCGGCTCGCGAGGTGTACGGCGCGGCCATGGAACCCGCCGTGGCGCGGTAAATGCTTCCTCCTGTGTCGTAGGCACCGACTGACGGCGCGGGAGGAACATGCGATGTACAGCAAACACAAGAAGCGGCAACGCGCCGTCGACGATTCATTTTCGCTGCGCTCCGGTGGAGCGAGCGCCTGGTTTAGCAACGGCATGGCTCTCAAATCGACGATATACAAGGCGGAACTGCAGATCGCGGACATGGACCGGCACTATTACGCCGACCATTCGCTGACGATCGCCCGTCACCCCTCGGAAACCGACGAACGGATGATGGTCCGCGTCGCCGCGTTCGCGCTGTTCGCGCAGGAACGGCTGGAGTTTTGCAAAGGCTTATCGGATGTCGACGAACCGGATCTTTGGGCGAAGGACCTGACCGGCGCGATCGAAACGTGGATCGAGGTCGGACAGCCCGACGAGCGCCGCATCGCGAAGGCGAGCGGACGCGCGAATCGCGTGGTCGTCATCGCGTATGGCGGGCGCACCTCGGAGATCTGGTGGCAGGGCGTGCGCAACAAGGTCGAACGCCTGCGCAACGTGACGGTGTGGACGCTCGGCGAGGACGTCGCGGCATCGCTCGGCTCGCTTGCCGAACGCACGATGCGGCTGCAATGCACGGTGCAGGACGGCGAGGCGTGGCTCGGCAGCGCCGAAGCCGATGCGGTGAAGATCGACTGGACCGTATTGAAACCGCCCGCCGACGCGTGATGGCTCAAATCTGATCGCGGTTCGGGTTGCTTCGTCGCCGCCTTCAGAGCGAGGTGACCCGCGCCGCTTCCGGCGGCCCCTTCAATTCGATCATGTTGCCCTCCGGGTCGAACAGATATAGCGACGGCCCGAAACCATCCGCGCCATAACGCATTCCCTGTTCGCCTAGCCGCGCGCCATGCGCGCTCAAATGCGCCTTCAGCGCGTCGGCGTCGAACGACTCGACCCGCAGACACAGGTGATCCATGTTGCGTCCCGTGCCCACCGCGCCGTTTTCCGCGCGATCGAGCTTCGCGCCGACCTGCAACAGATCGATCAGCGACCGGCCCGCGCGCAGTTGCGTGAGGCCGAGTTCGCGCTGCTCTTTCTCGACACTGCAACCGAGCACGTCGCAGTAAAAGCGCGTGAGGGTTTCGACGTCCGTCGCCCGGATCACGACGTGGTCGATCTCGCGAATGTGGATTTTCATGTGGAACGCCCTTTGGCTAGTTCGGAGAGCCGATTAGCGAAGTGTAGGAGATCGGGCGGGGGCGGATCGGCGGGAAGTCGCGGCGGAACGGACAAAAAAAAGCCCGCTCGAGTGGAGCGGGCTGAATCCATATCAGGAGGAGACATGGAGGAGACAAGTACTAATATACACATCGGGTTGGTGCGACGCAATAACTTTTTAAGGGAAAACCCGGTACCGTGCGAAATTGACGCGCCTTGAGGCAAAACGCCCCGCGGCAGAACGTTCCGCAGCGCTTCGGACGCGATTAACCCGTCACGACCCCATGAGCGCGAAGACAAGCCCAGCGCGGCCGAATGACAGAGCAAGAACCGGCGCGTACTGTGTAACGATCGGGCCTAGATTGATGAGCATCGACATTGCCTGCCCATCCGGGCCCCAAGACATCATGAACGCCACCCTCCGCCATTTCGCCACCGTTCGCACCGACGCCGACTTCGACGCCTCCCAGTGGCGCACCGACGACGAGCGCTGGGACGCCGTCACCCATCGCGAGCGCGACGCCGACGGCGCATTCTTCTATGCAGTCAGAACGACCGGCGTGTTCTGCCGGCCGTCGTGCGCGTCGCGCCAGCCGCGCCGCGAAAACGTCGCCTTTTTCACCGATGCCGCCGCCGCGCGCGCCGCGGGCTTTCGCGATTGCAAGCGCTGCCAGCCCGGCGGCTTGCCGCGCGAACTCGGCATCGTCGCCAAGGCGTGCGCCGCGCTCGACGCCGATCCCCAGCGGCGCCTCACGCTCGCGCAACTGGGCGATGCCGTGCACGTGAGCCCGTTTCATTTGCAACGCCTGTTCAAGCGCGTGGTCGGCGTGTCGCCGCGTCAGTATCAGGCCGCGCAGCGCGGCGCCGCGTTGCGTGATGCGCTGCAGGGCGGCGCCGACGTCACGCGCGCGACGCTCGACGCCGGTTTCGGCTCGCCGTCGCGAATGTACGACAGCGCGGCAGCCGAGCTCGGCATGGCGCCGTCCGCTTATCGTCGCAAGGGCGCTGGGCTGACGGTGCGCTATGCGAGCGCACCCACTTCGCTCGGCTTCGTGCTGGTCGCCGCAACCGACAAAGGCATCTGCAAGATCGGTTTCGGCGATGACACCGCGCTGCTGATCGACGAATTACGCGGCGAGTTCGCGAATGCCGAGCTGCGCGAAGACACCGGGCGGCTCACGCCGTTCATCGCGCAGATCGACGCGTATCTGAACGGCACGCGCCAACACTTCGACCTACCGCTCGACATCGCGTCGACCGCGTTCAAGCAGCGCGTGTGGGATGCTCTGCGACGCATCCCGTACGGCGAGACGCGCAGCTATTCGCAGATCGCCGAGGCGGTCGGCTCGCCGCGAGCGGTACGCGCCGTCGCGAGCGCGTGCGCGACCAACCCGGTCGCGCTTGCGATCCCATGTCATCGCGTCGTGCAGAAAGGCGGGGCGCTCGCCGGTTATCGCTGGGGGCTGCCGCGCAAGGCCGCGTTGCTCGACAATGAGGCGCAGCACACTGGCGGCGCTTCAGCCGGCGACGCGCCGCGCCGCGACGCCAGCTGCACCGATGCCGACGCCCACGACTCCCACCTGGATCACGCCGCTTGAGCACGCTTAACGACGTCGCAACGCTCGACTTGCCGTTCAACGCACCGTTCGACTGGCCGCGGCTGCTGCGCTTTTTCAGCGGTCGCGCGACGCCGGGCGTCGAGGCCGTCGAGGACGGCGCGTATCGCCGCGGGATCGACTGGAACGGCGACAGCGGCACGCTCAGCGTGCGGTTGCATCCGCGCAAGCGCTGCATCGTCGCGAGCATCGAAGGGCCTGCGAGCCGTCACGCCGATGCGCTCGCCGCGCCAGTCGCGAGGATGTTCGATCTGCGGGCCGATCCAAACAAGATCGCCGCCGGGCTCGCCGCCGATCCCTGGCTCGCGCCGCTCGTCGCCGCGGTGCCGGGCCTGCGCGTGCCGGGCGCGTGGTCCGGCTTCGAACTGGTGGTGCGCGCGATAGTCGGCCAGCAGATCAGCGTGAAGGCCGCGACGACGATCATCGGACGTCTCGTGCAACGCGCGGGCGAACCCATCGACGGGCATCCTCATCAAAACACCGCATGGCGTTTTCCGACGCCGGCCGCGCTCGCCGAAGTCGATCTCGCGAAGATCGGCATGCCGGGCAAACGCGTCGCCGCGTTGCAGGGCTTCGCGCGCGCGGTCGCGAGCGGCGACGTGCCGCTCGACAGCAGCGATACCGTCGACGCCGCGAGCCTGCGCGCCGCGTTGCTCGCGCTCGCCGGCATCGGCCCATGGACCGTCGAATACGTCGCCATGCGCGCATGGCGCGATGCGGATGCATGGCCCGCGTCGGATCTCGTGCTCATGCAATCGATCTGCGCGCGCGATCCTTCGCTCGTACGGCCCGCGCAGCAGCGCAGCCGCACGGACGCCTGGCGGCCGTATCGCGCGTATGCCGCGATGCATCTGTGGAACGAGGTGGCGGATCGGGCAGGCGCGGCGCGCGGAGGGTAGCGTCTTCGTGACGTCGCGATCGTGATCGCGCGGTTCTGCGCGACGCTCATAGCCGGGCGCCGAACCCCGCCCAAGCGGCCGCAAGCAGCCGTTCTGGTGAGATGTTAAAGTGCCCGCTACCGAAAATTCCGCCGAAAGTTGTCAGCCGCTGTACCGTCTGCGAATCATCTGGCGATACACGGCGACCGGCAACGCGCGACTTGCATCAATGCCCAACACGACACCTTCCTGCACGACCGACGCGTTTTCGCACCGCCTGTCCGTGCTCGACTCGAGCCCGCAGCGCGACGCGCTGATACGAGGCCTGCGCGGCATCGAAAAGGAAAGCCTGCGGGTGACGCGCGACGGCCACCTCGCGATGACGCCGCATCCGCGGGCGCTCGGCTCGGCGCTCACGCATCCGTCGCTGACGACCGACTACTCCGAGGCGCTGCTCGAGCTGATTACGCCGGCCGAGCGCGACGCCGCCGAAACCCTCGCGCAGCTCGACCTGCTGCATCGTTTCGTCTACGCGGAGCTCGGTGACGAGATCCTGTGGAACAACTCGATGCCGGCCCTGTTGCCCGCTTCCGACGACGACATTCCGATCGCGCACTACGGCACGTCGAACATCGGCAAGCTGAAGTACGTGTACCGCATCGGTCTCGCGCTGCGCTATGGCCGCACGATGCAGTGCATCGCGGGCGTCCACTACAACTATTCGCTGAACGAAGAAGTGTGGCGGCTGCTGCACGCCGATCAGCGATCCACCGCGAACGCCGTCGACTTCCAGTCCGAGCGCTACCTCGCGCTGATCCGCAATTTCCGTCGCACGAACTGGCTGCTGATGTATCTGTTCGGCGCATCGCCGGCGCTCGATCGCCGATTCCTCCGCGATCGCAAACACGCGCTCGACACGCTGGACGCCGCCACGCTGTATCGCCCGTACGCGACCAGCCTGCGCATGAGCGACCTCGGCTATTCGAACACGACCGCGCAAGCCGGTTTGCATGCCGACTACGACACGCTGCCCGGCTATCTCGACGCGCTCGCGAAAGCCGTGAGCCAGCCGTATCCGGCCTACGAGCAGATCGGCACGCAACGCGACGGCGAGTGGGTGCAGATCAACACCAACGTGCTGCAAATCGAAAACGAGTTCTACTCGACGATTCGTCCGAAGCGCATCACCTATCCGGGCGAGCGGCCGCTGCATGCGCTCGCCGCGCGCGGCGTGCAATACGTCGAAGTGCGTTGCATGGACATCGATCCGTTCGAGCCGACGGGCATTTCGCTCGAAACATCGCGCTTTCTCGACGCCTACCTGCTCGTGTGCGCGCTCGACGACAGCGCGCCATTGCCCCCGCCCGCGTACAGCGAAGCGAACGAGAACTTCGGCCGCGTGACGATGGAAGGCCGCAAGCCAGGCCTGGAACTGGTTCGCGACGGCAAGCCGGTCGCGATGATCGACTGGGCCAACGAACTGCTCGTGAAAATCGACGCCGCGGCCGCCGTGCTCGACAGCCTGAAGGGCGGCGACGAACACGCGCGCGCGGTCGCCGCGCAACGCGCGAAGCTCGCGGACGTGTCGCTGACGCCATCGGCGCGCGTGCTGCAAACGATGCGCGAGCAGCAACAGAGCTTCCTCGCATTTGGCCTCGCGCAAAGCGAAGCGCACGCGGCCTACTTCCGTGCGCGTCCGCTCGACGCCGCGCAGTCCAAGGCGTTCGCGGACCTCGCGCTGCAATCGCTCGACGAACAGACGAAGCTCGAACGCGAAGAGGTCGGTTCGTTCGACGCTTTCGTCGCCGCGTATCGGGCCTATACGCTCAATCGCTTCAGCGTCTGAGCGTTTTGACCGCAGCATCTCCAGAGTTGTCCAGGCGGCCCACGTGGCCGCTTTTTCTTTTGCGTGCGGTAACGCGCAAGTAAGCTCTACGGATTGCGCGCTGCGAGGGTGCCGAATCGGCAAATTCTCCGTGCGTCGTCGCGATTCTCGGATCGGATGAAACACCGTCACAGTGTGCTGGTCCAAAAGCTTATGACACGCTGCACAGAGGAGGTATCGACGTGAAGAACAAAACTCTGTTGGCCGGGCTCTGTCTCGTGGCGACGGCGGCATGCTCGACGCAAGGCCAGGTCGATCCGGACGTGATGCAGATTGCGACCACACCGTTGACGTGTTCCAACAAGGCGGAATGCGAGCTCTGGTGGCAACGGGCGCAAACGTGGGTCGCCAGTCATTCGAAATACAAGATCGAGACGGCTAACGACTCGCTGATCCAGACCGCCGGCCCGGACGGCGGCAAGCGCGCGCTCGCGTTTCAGATTACGCGCGCTGCAAGTCCCGATGGCACCATGACGATCGGTTTTTCCGCGCATTGCGACAGTTCGCTCGGCTGCAAGCCGAATCCGTGGGAAGCGGGCGCCGATTTCAAGCAGTACGTGAGAGGCGCGACGGGCACAGCCGCGGGAGCGCCGCAAGGCAGCGCGACACCACCGCAGAACGCGCCGGATGCGACGCATCCGGAGACGATGCCCGGAAGGACGACTACGCTGCCCAATGGCGAGGCGATGTCGAAATAGCTCGATCAGTGGCGGCAGCGGCGATGCGTTTGCCGCTGCCGCGCTTTTGCTTCAGTGTCCTAACGAAGGCCCGGTGCCCTTGCGCGGCTTCGTGATCCAGACGAGCAGCGCCAGCACGATGAACGCCGCGCACGAGATGCGAAAGAAGTCGTTGGTGGCGATCATGTACGCCTGGCTCGTCACCACCTGGTTCAGCTGCGCGGTCAGGCTGTCACCAGACAGCCCGACGCCAGCGAGCGCATTCGTATAAGCATTGGTGTTCGCCGAATACGGGTTGACCGTATCGGCGAGCATCGCGTGGTGATAGATCGTGTCGTTTTCCCAGAAGGTCGTGCTGATCGCGGTGCCGATCGCGCCCGACAACGTGCGGAAAAAGTTCGACAGACCCGACGCGCTCGCAAGACGCTCGTCGGACACGCTGGACAGCGTGATCGTCGTCATCGGCACGAAGAAGCACGCGACACCGATGCCCTGCACGAGTCGCGGCAGGATCACATCGCCGAACGGCACGTCGAGCGTGAACGTCGAATTCCAGAACGACACGATCGCGAACACGATGAACGCGAAGCTCGCGACCATGCGCAGGTTCAGCCGGTGCATGTTCTGGCCGATCAGCGGCGACAGAAACAGCGCGAGCAGTCCGACCGGTGCCGTGGCGAGACCCGCGAGGCCGGCCGTGTAGCCCATCACCGTTTGCAGCCAGAGCGGGAAGATCACCACCGAGCCGAAGAACGCCATGAAGCCGAACGAGATGATCACGACGCCAAGCGCAAAGTTGCGATCCTTGAACAGCGACAGGTCGACGATCGGCTCCTTCTCCGTCAACTCCCAGACGAGCAGGAACGCGATCGACACCAGCGCGATCACCGCGAGCGTCACAATGAACGTCGAGTTGAACCAGTCGCGGTCCTTGCCGAGGTCGAGCATCATCTGCAGACACGACACGCCGGCCACGAGCAGCACGAGGCCCACCGCGTCGATGCGCTGGCGTGTCGTCCGGGTCTCGCGGCCGCGCAGCAGCAGATACGCGCAGAACGCCGAGAACAGGCCGATCGGCACGTTGATGTAGAAGATCCACGGCCACGTGAAGTTGTCGGTGATATAGCCGCCCATCACCGGACCGAAGATCGGCGCGCAAATCACGGTCATCGCCCATAAGCCGAGCGCGAGGCCACGTTTCGCGGGCGGGTAGGAGCGCATCAGGATCGTCTGCGACAGCGGCACCATCGGCCCGGACACGAGCCCTTGCGCGAGCCGGAACCCGATCAGCGATTCAAAGTTGTGCGCGAAACCGCAGGCCGCCGACGCAATCGTGAACAGCAGCACCGACAGCGTAAAGAGCCGCACCTCGCCGACGCGTCGCGCGAGCCAGCCGGTCAGCGGCACGGCGATCGCCGAGGCTACCGAGTACGATGAGATCACCCAGGTGCCCTGACTTGCCGCGACGCCGAGGCTGCCGGAAATGGTCGGAACCGCGACGTTCGCAATCGAGGTGTCGAGCACCTCCATAAAGGTGCCGAGCGCAAGGCCGACGGTAAGCAGCGCGAGCGTGCCGCCCCGGAGCGGGGCGGGTTCGGTTGCGGGCAGCATGGCGTTGGATGCCGTGGCGTCCATAGGTGGTTCTCCTTCGGAGGCGGAAACTTGTCGCGGCAGCTTTATCGCGCGTCTCCACGACGACGCTTACGTGCCGCAACACCCTCTGCCCAGACAGATATCTGCTGACAATGGCACCCTTGAAAAGCGCCTCGCGAATGTGTTGCTAGTTCTTCGTAATCGAGCGCAGCCGCGATCCGACGAGGACCGTGCTTCGGTCGATGCTTCGGCTCAACGCCGTGGCTGGCCCTGCAGTGGCGCCGGTCCGCAACCCACGTCGACTCCTCCCTCGGGACCGTTCGCGATGAAACGGGCGAGCAGGTGAATTAGCGTCGCGTGCTCTTCGGCGGTAAAGCCGCGCAACTGGTCGTTCAGGACGCTCGCGCCCAGGTTCGGCAATTGCCGCGCGGCCTCTCGGCCCTGCGACGTCAGTTCCAGCTTCACCATGCGCCGGTCGTCGCTGCTGCGCATGCGCACGACGAAGCCCTTCTTTTCCAGGCGATCGAGCAGACGCGTCATCGAGCCGCTGTCGTACGACATCGCGCGCGACAGCTCGAACGGCGTGCTCGCGCGCCGCGACGACAGCATCAGGATCACGCCGATTTGCTGCGCGGTGAGCCCGAGCGGCTTCACCGCACGGTCGGTCCGCTCGACCAGCACGTTGCGCGCTTTCGTCAGGTAATAGCCGAGACTGCTCGTGAGTTCGACTTCGTCCGCTTTGTAGGGGCCATCAGTCATGAGGTATCCGCGACATCGACAAGCAAAACGAAGTTTAGCTGCCTAAGCAGACGAGTCAAATTGTATTTTGCACCGCGCAACCCACCATCATGAAAACAACAATCGACCGATTCGCGCGGCACAGTATCTTGAAATTTGATTGCATAGTCAATATTATGATAAGCAATCAGTTTCGCGCGTCCTGCGCTGTTCAAGATCATGTTCTGACCGATCGACCGCACGTCTGCTGTTCGCGAGGCGCGCCAAAGGATTTCTCCGATGCAGTACCTCAAAAACACGCTCGGCGGCCTGAGCCGCTCACTGACCGATTCCGCACTCCATAGCTTCCAAGGCCGGCACCGCTGGTGGAAGCTCGCGCTGTTGGCGGGACTGTTCGTGCTGCCGGGAGGATCGCTGGGCGTCGCGCTGCTCGCATGGGCCGAGCATCGACGGATGGCGAAGCGAGCGAGGAACGATAACGCCGCGCTCGCGGAGACCAGCCTGAGTGTGTTGCCAGAGGGAAGCTTCGCGATGGAGACGGGAAACGCCGTCGCTGCGACGCCAAACGGCGGCACCGCTTGCCTCGCGACCGGCGGCGCTTCGTGCCGCGCGTCGGCTGGCAAGCTCGCGTGCAGGCGTCAGCGTCAACGCCAGCAGTTCCAATCCACCGAATCGCGGCCCTGACGGCGCGCCGGTTCACGGCGCACCCGTCACCTTCATGCCGCCACCTGCATCACCGCGAACCCGCAGACTCTCCGCCTGCCGGTAACAACGCGTAACCATCGCGTCAGCGCGAGTAACACACCGGCGCACCGCCTCGCATTAACCTTTCAGCCTTCAGTTTCCCGCGCTCGCGCGGGCTCATACGCTAACATTCCGGCACATAACGATTTCGCCCGGCCGGTGGCGGCGCTGCCGGCCGCACCGCGGCGTCCAGAAGGAATTCATTGCATGCAGTCTGACCGAATCACGCGCGCGCGTGCGTTTGCGCCGCGCGTCCTGACCCTCGCCGTATGCGCGGCCTGCGCGACATTCGTCGCTGCTTGCGCGGTCGGCCCGAACTATCAGCGGCCGGCCACCGAGATTCCCGCCTCGTTCAAGGAAGCCGCGCCAGGCTGGAAAGTCGCCGAACCCGCCGATCAGCACGACCGCGGCGACTGGTGGGCGATCTATGAAGACCCGAAGCTCAACGAACTCGAAGACAAGCTCAACGCCGCGAACCAGACCATCGCGCAATTCGCCGCGAACTACCGGCAGGCCCGTGCGCTCGTCGGCGAAGCGCGGGCCGCGTACTTTCCGACGATCGGCGCGTCGGCGGGCGCGGCGCGCTCGGGCAACGGCACGCAAACCGGCAGCATTACGACGACGACGAGCCGCGAAGGCATCAGCAACAGCTTCAACGTCCAGATGCAGGCGAGTTGGGAGCCGGATCTGTGGGGTTCGGTCACGCGCTCGGTCAACGCGCAGAAAGCCGGTCAGCAGGGCGCGGCCGCCGACCTCGCGAACGCGCGCCTGTCCGCCCAGGCCACGCTCGCGCAGACGTACTTCCTGTTGCGTGCGCTCGACTCCACGCAGAAGCTGCTCGATGACACCGTCATCGCCTATCAGCGTTCACTGCAACTCACGCAGAATCAGTACGCGGCCGGTGTCGCCGCGCGCTCGGACGTGATCCAGGCGCAAACGCAGTTGCAATCGGCGCAGGCCGCCGCGATCGACAACGGCATCCAGCGCGCGCAGGACGAGCACGCGATCGCGGTGCTGGTCGGCGTGCCCGCATCGATGTTCTCGCTACCGCCAATGCCGCTCACTGCGACGCCGCCCGCCGTGCCGGCGCAGATGCCCTCCGCGTTGCTGGAACGCAGGCCGGATATTGCGTCGGCGGAGCGTAAGGCCGCGGCGGCGAACGAACAGATCGGCGTGGCGATCGCCGCGTTCTTCCCGTCGCTCACGCTGTCGGCGAGCGGGGGCTTCGAGAACTCGGTGTTCTCGCAATTGCTGACCTTGCCGTCGCGCTTCTGGACACTCGGCCCGCAACTGGCCGGGACGATCTTCGACGCCGGCCTGCGCAAGGCGCAAACCGACGCCGCGCGCGCCACCTATGACGCGGATGTCGCGACCTATCGGCAGACCGTGTTGACCGCGTTCCAAGACGTCGAGGACAATCTCGCGGCGCTTCGCATCCTCGAGCAGGAAATCGTCGTGCAGCGGCAGGCGGTCGCCTCGGCGCGCCAGGCGCTTGCCATCGTGACGAACGAATACAAAGCGGGTACGGTCGGCTTCGTCAATGTGTTGACCGCACAGACCACGGCGTTCACGGCCGAACTGAAGCTCGAGAGTATCAGCGGGCAGCGGATGGTATCGTCGGTGGGTCTCGTGAAGGCGCTCGGCGGCGGTTGGGATGTGACGCAGATGAATCGCGAGACCGGCGAGGTCGCGGCGCCCGCGCCGCTGCCGGCATCGGCTGCGGCGGCCGCGTCACTCGGCGCGACGTCCATCGCACAGAGCACCGCGCGACGCGCTGACGCGCCGCAGGCACAGGTGCAGAGCAAATAACGGCCACTGCTTCGCGGCCATCGCGCTGGCCGCGAAGCGCACCTCAGTGCACGAACGTGAGCGCCACCGTGTCAGGTCCGCTCGGGCGGCCAAGCAGATTCAGCAGGCCCGCGAGGTTATCGTGCTGCTGCGGCGCGGCGCTCGCCGTGCCATGAAACGATGTCGATGCGGCCGACACGGTGCCGCTGCCGCTCAGCATCAACGGCCCCTTGACCGTGCTCAGATCGAGTGTCGACGACGCGCCCTGCGCCTGAAACCTGACCCGATACGAGCCGAGCGGCTTCACGAGCGACACGCGCGAGCTGACGTCGTCGAGTATCACGGTCAGTTGTCCGAACGCCTCGCCGTTGAAGCTGCGCCAGTCGGACCACGAGAGCTGCACGTTGCCCTGCAGATCGAGCGTGTTGAATGGCGCGCCAAGCCCCGAGAGCAGCGACGCCGGCACCGCGAGCACGCCCGGCGTAACGGTTGCGCCGCGCGGCGTCGCATCGACCGTGATCGGGTCGGGCATCGCCTCGCTATGGCGCATGACCATGCGCACGCGTCCAGTGAAAAGCGGCCAGAACGCGGTGCGCCATTCGATCCGCCCAGGCAGCAGCGTCGCCGCACTCATATCGGCGCCGGCGGCCAGCATCAGCGTCGCGGAGCCATGCCACAGCGAACCGTCGGCGTCGACGAGATTGACGTGCCCATGCGTTTGCCGCGCGAACTGCGGCGTAATCCAGGCGGCCGGCAGCAACGCGAGCGTCACGGCCGCGACCGAGAAAACGGCGACCACCAGCCACGGCAGCGCCGCACGCAGCCGCCACATCCAGTAATTCATGCGAGATCCTGTAGCGAGCGGCGCGTCGTTATTTCGCGCTAGACGGTTGCAGCGCGACCGTCAGGTCCACCTGGCCGTCGTCTTTCAGCGCGGTGATGTGCGCCTCGGAGACCTGCACCTTCAACTGCTTGCGCACGTCATCGACCCACGCGGTCCAAGCCGGAAACGCCACGTTTTTCATCTGCACCTGCACCGCGTTGCCGACGAACTGCACCTGCGTCGCGGCAAGACCATGCTCGCCGAGCGATGCGGCGAGCGCGTCCTTCAGCGCCGCGCCGGTCGGTGCGACGCCTTGCGCGGCTGCCGTCAGCGAACGCGCCTCATTCGCCTGCGCGGTCATCTGCGCGAACTGCCGCTGCAGGCTCGGCAGCGATTCGCGCAGATGCGTGCGGCCTTCCTGCGCGGGCGCCCACAATACCGACCACGCAATCGCCACGGCGAGCGCGGCGCCGCCCCACGTCAGCAGCGCCTTTTCGCGATCGGTGCGCTGGTCCCAGAAGCCAGCCCATGTTTGAGCGAGTTCAGCTTTCATTGTCCGTTCCTGATGGTCCACTTGCCGGTACTGCTGTCGATCGCACCGGTCAGGCCGTTGCGCGCGAGGCGCTTGGCGAAGTCGGGGTCGACCTTGATCGTGGGTTTGAAGGTCACGTCGAGGCGATGGTCGTGATAGTCGAGCGCGGCGATGCCGTTGACCGGCAGCGGCGACAGCGAGCGCGCGAGGCCGTCGGCGAGCGCCAGGAAATCTTCCGGCGACAGCTCGCCCGCCGCGACGCGCAACTGTTGCACCTGACGCGCCATCTGACCGGGCGCGTCGAGCACGACGGTCGTCTTCGGGAACGTGTTGAGCAGCAGATCCGTCATCTGCGTATTGATCGCGTCACGCTTCCGCGCGAGCATCAGCCACTGCACGTTCGCGCCGATGATCGCGACGACGAGCGCGGCGAGCGCGAGCAGGATCGGCAAACGCAGACGCCGCAGCGTCGCCCGATCGAGGCGCCACGGCTGCGATGCGAACTCGAACTGGCACAGGTCGAAGCGGCATTCGAGCGCGCGCCGCGCGAGCTGTTCGAACGGCAGCGGGCTCGCGCCATGGATATGCGCGGCAAGCCGCGCGGGATTCGTCGTGGCGTGGTTCGATTCGTTGCCAGGCACTTCCGTCAGCATGTACAGCGACACCGGCGCCGCACCTGCCAGCGCGGCAAGCGTCGCATTCACCGCATCGGCTGGCGCCGCGAAGCCTTCGCCCTGCATGCCGCGCGCAATCGCGAGCTCGACGCGGGGCACGCCGCTGTCGATCTCGCCTTCGACCAGCAGCGCGGGCGCGGTCTGCACGACCGCACCGAGCACGGCGGCCACCATCGGCACGACAGACGGCACTTGCGCCCCGAGCACCGGCGCGACGCCCGGCAGCGACGTGGCGACGCTCGCCGCGCCGGCCATCACCGGCTCGCGCACTTCGGCTGTTTGATCGACGCCTGCGGCAACTTCGGCCACCGGCGCCTGCGGCAGGCACCGCGTGACCGGCACCGCGCGCAAGCTGCGATGACCGGCCGCGGTGAACGCCTCGTAAATGAATCGGAACCAGCCGCGATCGACGATCGCAAGCAAGTGCCGGCCTTCGCCAAGCCCCTGCGGATCGACCGCGATATGGCAGGTCTGCGGATCCTGGATCAGTTGATCCTCGACGATATTGGGCAGCGCCTGGCGCAGCTTCGGGCCACGTAGCGGCGGCAGCGTCGCGGGCATCAGCAGCAGGTCGCGCGCGGCGAGCATCAGCACCGTCGTGCCAGCGCGCGGCAGCAGCGCGAGCGCCGAGCGGCCGGCGCGCTGCGTGCGCCCGGTCTTGTCGAGCAGCACGAACGGCAGGTCGGGCAGTTGCCATTCCTGCGAGGGCACCGCCGGATCACGCGGCGGCAATAGGACGATCAGCGTGCTCAAAGGCCACTCTCTCTGTGAATTGCGTTATTCATAGTTGGTCTTGTACCCGCACGATACGCGTGGTGTGAGTCAGCGGATCGCGATAAACGAGCGTCGTGCGATCCACTTCGGCGCGCTCGTGCTGCACACTGCCGTGGACTAAAAAGTAGCTCGAGTTGACGTCGAACTGATTCGGATCGATCGACACCGATTGCACGCCGGCGGCCGTCAGCGCGAGCTGCACGTCGCCGACGTTGCGGAAAAACACGGTCTGGCGCCGCGCGACCAACGCCTGCGCCTGCGACACCGTCATGCCGGGCACCACCGCCGCGATCACTTCTGCCGACGCGGTGTTCATGTTGATCGCGGTGGTCGTAGGCAGCACGGTGACGAACGGCCGCAGTTTCGCGACGATCTCGGGCGTGTAGCCCGGAATGTCGAGCAGCGAATCGACGCCCGTCATCAGCAGCGGCGCGACCGCCACGTTGTCGTCGCCGTCCTCGATGCCGGGCTGGTTCGTGAAGTTGCCGCCCGTCATACCGCCGCCGCCGACCTGCGGGGTGCTGCTGATCGACGTGCCGGTCTGAAAGCGCGTCGCCGATTGCGACAGCCCCGCGCGCATGTGCAGCGCGGTCGCTTTGGCGAGCTGCCCGCTCACGCCGAGCGACACCAGCAGGCGCTGATACGCGGCCATCTGCTCGGCGCTTATCTGCGTCACGCCGGGCGCGGGACTCGCGACCAGATTGCGCAGGTTGAATCTGGACTGCGCGTCCTCGATCGAGCCCGATAGGTACGTCGCCGCGCCTTGCTCAGCGCGTACTTCGCCGATCTGGCCGAGAAAATCCGACAGCCGCGTTTTCGCGATCGGCACGCCCCACAAGCCGCCCAGATACGTGATGCCCGCCGACGTATCGCCTTCGGAGCGCAGAATCAGCCGCGTCCAGTCGAGCGCGCCGCGCGCGACCCATAGCGCCTGTGAAAGCAGCCGCTGATTCTCGATGCGCCGGATCTGTACCTGCTGGCGCCACAGCATGCCGGACACGAGGATCGCCGACAGCGCGACGACCAGCAGCGCGCTGATGATGGCCACGCCGCGCTCGCGTACTCGCGAACCCGATGCGGACCTTTTCGGCGACGACGAAGAGAACGTCATGTCATTCTCCGACCAGAAACACGCGCGTGACCGGACGCGCGAGCGACGTCGCGCCGATGCTGACTTCGAGCCCCGTCACCGAGCGCGGCATCGGCGCATTACCGAGCTGCGGCACCTTCAGGTTGTTGACGGCCTCGGTCATCGCGGTCTGCACGTCGTTCATCTGTATGGTCCAACCGAGTTTCGGCACGTACATCCGCGCCGAGATCGAGCCGACGCCGCCCATCAGCGGCACCGCGCTCCAGCCTTCGTCACTGCCGTGCAATGCGCGCCGCAACTCGCCGACGTTGCCAAGCGGCGGCGACGCATAGCGCACCACCCGGCCGTTCGAGATCTGATAGCGCACCACCTGCAGACGCGGCGCGCTGCCCGGCAGCACCATGTGACGCACGATCTGCAGCGTGTTGCCGGTGATCGACACCGCGGCCTGGCTGGATTCGTCGTCGCTGGCGGCCTGACGCGCGTCGATCCGCATCTGGTCGAATAGTTGCGCGAACACGCGCTCGTCTTCCATCGCGTTCGTGATCGTCGTACGGCCGCGGATGATCTGATCGAGCCCGCGCCACGACAGCACGGCGATCACCGCGAGGATCGCGATCGCGACAAGCAGTTCGATCAGCGTAAAGCCGCGCGCGCCGTCACGGCGGCGGCGCCTACAGCGAGCGGTTGTTTTCATTCGCGACCACCGTGACCATCTGGGCGAGATTGCCGGACTGCCCGGGCATCGTCACCATCACTTCGACGCGGCGAAACACCGGATTCGGTGTCGCCGTCACATGCTGAGTACACCGCAGCTGCAAATTGCCTTGCGAGCAGTCGAAGCTCGTCGAGCCGATGTTCGGCCATGCATGCTTCAGATGCAGTTGCGCGAGCGCGTTGTCCGCGCTCCAGCCGGCCAGCAGTCGCCGGTGCAGATCGGTTTCGCCGCTTGCGAGACTGCCGACCGCACGCAGCGACGCGGCAAGCGCGACCGCGATGATGGCAAGCGCGACCAGCACCTCGATCATCGTGAAGCCGCGCTCCTTGCGGCAGGCCGCATCGCCACTACGACGTATCGGCATCTCAGCGCACCTCGTAGCGGCCGTTGCCGGTACCGACGATCGTCGCCTGTCCGGCCGCCGAAAACAGCGTGACCTGTACCGGCACGTCGATCGCCTCGGTACCGAACACAATGCGATCCGCTTGCGAATCCGCGCCCGGGTAACGGATCGCGACACCGGTCACGCCGCCTTCCCACTGACGCGGTCCGAGCAGATCGTCGCGCAGCGGGCGCCAGCCATCCTGGGTGCGCTGATCGAACCGGAAGCCGCCCTCGAACGGCTGCCACGCGATCGGCCGCGCGCGCACTTGCGCTTCGTCGCCAGCCGATTCGAACAGCAGCGCGAGACGCTGCGCTTCCTCGTTCAGATCGGTGCGCGGATTGCGGGTCATCGTGACCGCGGTCAGCGACACGAGCAGGCCCGCGATCACGAGCACCACCATCATTTCGAGCAGCGTGAAGCCGGCCGCGCGGCCACGGCGTTGCCGGGAGCGCGGCTGCGAAGCCGTACCCGGAGTGTTCACTCGGGACTTGCAAGCGGACGTGCGCATAGTGCCGGCCATCGACGATCAACGAAAAATCAAACAGCAATGCATCGGTGAAGCGCGTACGCTTCGCCGCTCGGCGAAACCAGCGGCCGAACCGGCGGCAAAGAGGGCGCGTGCATGAACGTCATCGCCTCGCGGATTGCTGGGTTCGACGGGCTTATTGCCAGGACCCGACGTCGGAGTCGTTGCCTTCGCCGCCCGGTTTGCCATCGGCGCCGTAGCTGAACACATCGATCTCGCCGTGCACGCCCGGATTCAGGTACTGGTACGCGTTGCCCCACGGATCGTTCGGCAGGCGCTCGAGATAGCCGCCCTCCTTCCAGTTGGCCGGCACCGGGTCGGTGGTCGGCTTTTCGATCAGCGCGCGCAGGCCTTGCTCCTGAGTCGGATAGCGGCCGTTGTCGAGGCGATACAGCTTCAACGCTTGCATCACGGTGCCGATATCCTGCTTCGCCGCGACGCGCCGTGCTTCGTCCGGACGGCTCATGATTTTCGGCACGATCAGTGCGGCGAGAATGCCGAGAATCGCGATCACGACCATGATTTCGATCAGCGTGAAACCGCGTTGACGGCGGCCGCGCGAACCCGCGTTGTCAGCGCGGCGAATGGTCGACAGTTGCATAGCTTGCTACCTCTTTTCAGGTGAAATTTCTGGCTCGGGCGGTCAGATTGAACACGCCGGGCCGGTCATTTTAATGTCATGCAGTTGAAGGGTTTCAACCCACCGCAATTTTCACAATAGTCCGTACAATGTGCGTATGAACGCCATCCAAATCCGCCTGCTGTCGCTCGCGCTCTTCGCCGCTTTCTGTGCGACGCTGACCTACTGGGTCATCACGCTCACCGCGCTGTCTGGCGCGCCGTTGCCGGCTGCCGCCGCGCATGCGCAGATTTCGACCGACCAGGCCGCGACGCTGTTCGGCGGGCAACTCACGCGCAACGTCAATCAGGACATCCATCTCTTTGGCATCCTCGCATTGAGCGAAGGCGCCGCGGCGATCGTCAGCGTCGGTGGCGAGCCGCCGCGCGCGGTGTCGCTCGGCAGCACGCTGATGCAAGGCACCAGGCTCTCCGAAGTTCGCGCGCGCTCGATCATCATCGACCGCAACGGCGCCCGCTCGGAAATCTTCCTGCCCGCCAACTCGAGTGGCCCCACCATTTACGTGCGCTGAAAATCTGACTACTGCACGAGGTTGTTCAGCTCGATGATCGGCAGCATCACCGCCAGCACGATCACGAGCACCACGCCCCCCATCGCCAGAATCAGCAGCGGCTCGAGCAGGCTCGTCAGGAACATCGTGCGACGCTCCAGTTCGCGCGCTTCGCCGTCGGCCGCGCGGTCGAGCATCGTCGTCACGTCGCCGGTCGCTTCGCCCGAGCGGATCAGGTGCACGAGCACCGGCGGAAACGTCTTCGTGTTGCCGAGCGCGCGCGACAGCGACGTGCCTTCTCGCACCCGCACGATCGCGTCGTCGATGTTTTCACGCATCGCGTTGTTGCTGAGCGTTTCGGCCGCGGCCTGCAACGCGCGCAGAATCGGCACGCCCGCCGCGGTCAGGATGCCGAGCGTGCTCGCAAAGCGCACGGTGTTATAGCCGCGCACGAGCTTGCCGATCAGCGGCGCGGTCAGCACCCAGCGGTCGAAGGCGAGACGCGGCGCCGCTTGCCTGAGCGTCGCACGAACCAGATAGACGATCACCACCACGCCGATCAGCATCGCCCACCACCAATGCCGCACGAAGCCGGACAGCGCCATCATCACGATCGTCAGAAACGGCAGTTGCTGCTTGGTGCTCGCGAACACGTTGACGACCTGCGGCACCACATAGCTGAGCAGGAACGTGACGATGCCGAACGCGATGATCGTGACGATCGTCGGATATGTGAACGCAAGCACGATCTTCTGCTTCAGTGCATTGCGCTGCTCGATGTAGTCGGCGAGTCGCGACAGCACCAGACCGAGCTTGCCCGTGTGTTCGCCGGCCGCGACGAGCGCCCGGTAGATCTCCGGGAAATCCTTCGGATGCTGCTGCAGCGCATTCGCGAGCGAATGACCGCCGAGCACCTCGGCGCGAATCGCCGCCATCAGCTCGCGGATGTAGTCGCGCTCCGACTGCTCGGTGAGCACCGCGAGCGCTTCGTCGAGCGGCAGGCCCGCGATCAGCAGACTCGCGAGCTGCCGCGTCAGAATGGCCTGCTCGCGCTGCGACAGACGACGCCCGAGCGCGAGCCGCTGATTGCGCTCGCCGCGCGTACGCGACGCCGCCGGTTCGACGACGAGCGGGGTGAGTCCCTGCGAGCGCAGGTTCGTGCGCGCGCCGCGCGCACTATCGGCGTCGAGCACGCCTTTTTGTGCCTTCCCCGCCGCGTCGATCGCTTCGAAACGGAATGCCGGCATGCGCTTATGCTCCGCCCGTCACGCGAATCACTTCTTCGAGCGACGTCAGTCCCGATGCGAGCCAGCGCTCCGAATCGTCGCGCAGCGTGCGCATGCCCTGAGCGCGGCCCGCTTGGAGAATTTCTGCGTCCGCCGCGTTACGGTGGATCAGCGAACGGATCGTGTCATCGATCAGCAGCAGCTCGTAGACGCCGCGGCGTCCCGCATAACCGGATTGGCCACAACGGTCGCAGCCGACCGGATGCCAGCGCTTGCTGCCGTCCTGTTCGGTGCGCTCTTCGCGGCACACCGGGCACAGCCGCCGCACGAGGCGCTGCGCGAGCACGCCGAGCAGCGACGAAGCGAGCAGATACGGTTCGACGCCCATGTCGGTCAGACGCGTGACCGCGGATGCCGCGTCGTTCGTGTGCAGCGTCGCGAGCACCAGGTGGCCGGTCAGCGACGCCTGCACCGCGATCTGCGCAGTTTCGAGGTCGCGGATTTCACCGATCATGATGATGTCCGGGTCCTGACGCAGAATCGAGCGCAACGCGCGCGCGAAGCTCATGCCGATCCGCTCGTTTACCTGCGTCTGGCCGATGCCGGACAGGTCGTATTCGATCGGGTCTTCCACCGTCATGATGTTGGTGGTCGCCGTCTCCAGCCGCGACATCGACGCATACAGCGTCGTGGTCTTGCCGGAGCCGGTCGGGCCCGTCACGAGCACGATGCCGTGCGGCTTGCCGATCAGCTTGTCGAACTGGCCGAGCGTATCGGCCGCCATGCCGAGGGCTTCGAGATTCAGTCGCGCCGCGTCTTTTTCCAGCAGACGCAGCACCGCGCGCTCGCCGTGGCCGGTGGGCAGCGTCGACACGCGCACGTCGACCGGACGACCGCCGACGCGCAGCGTGATGCGGCCGTCCTGCGGCAAACGTTTCTCCGCGATGTCGAGCTGCGCCATGATCTTGATCCGCGAGATCAGCGCGCCGTGCAGCGCTTTTTTCGGCCGCACGACGTCGCGCAGCGTGCCGTCGACGCGAAAGCGCACCACGGACGCATTCTCGAACGGCTCGATGTGGATATCCGATGCCTGCTCGCGCGCCGCTTGCGTGAGCAGCGCGTTGATCATGCGGATGATCGGCGCGTCGTCTTCCGATTCGAGCAGATCCTCGACCTCGGGGATGTCCTGCATCAGACGCGACAGATCGACTTCACCTTCGACTTCGCCGACCACCTGCGCGGCGCTGCCGTCCTGGCGAGCATACGCGTGGTTGATCGCCTGCGCGAGCTCGTCGGCGGGCACGCGCACGACCGATACCGCGCCGTAATTGCGCGCGACTTCGGCAAGCGCGGCCTCGCTCGTGCGCTCGCTGATCCAGACTTCGAGGCTATCGGCATGCTGATGCGCGACCAGGATCTGGCCGCTGCGCGCAAAGCCGTATGGCACGAGCCGGGCGGCGAGCGGCGAGGGCGCCGCGCGCTCGCCCGCGGCGGCGTCACCGTTCAGCGCACGTTGCGATGGCGCGGCTTGCGCGGGCATCTGTGTCACGGATGCGCTCCCGGCGACACCGTGCTCGGCACCGCGCCGCTTGCCGGATTGACGAGCGCCGGTTGCGGCACGGTTTGCGGCATCGTCTGCGGCACCGGTTGCGTCATGGGCTGCGCGGCGGCTTGCGGCACGGCCTGCGGCGGTACCTGCTGAGGAACCTGTTGGGGTGCCTGCTGCGGCATCATCTGCTGGCGGCGCATCTGGTTCAGGTCGAACAGGTTCAGCGCCGGCGCGCCGCCCTGGCTCGGGCCGAGCGGCATCGGCGGCACGACCGGATCGTCGCGATCCTTCATGATGTTGTTGTCCGAGCGGTACGCACCCTGCACACCCTGGATGTAGTCGTAGCGGTTCGCCGTGACGGCCTGCGTGGTGTCACGGTCGCTCAGGATGACCGGGCGCAGGAATACCATCAGGTTAGTCTTGTCGCGCGTCTTCTGCTCGGAACGGAACAGCTGGCCCAGCCACGGAATGTCGCCGAGCAGCGGCACCTTGCTGTTGCTGACCTGGTAGTTGTCCTGCATCAGGCCGCCGAGCACGATGATCTCGCCGTTATCGCACAGCACGGTCGACTGGATCGAACGCTTCGTGAATTCCGGCCCCGCCGGGTTCGTCGACGCGTTGTTCGTGCCGTTCACGATCGCCGAATCTTCAGTGTAGAGCTGCAGCTTCAGGATGCCGCCGTCAGTGATCTGCGGCTTCACGTGCAGCGTCAAACCGATGTCGACGCGGTCGAACGTGTTGAACGCCGCGCTCGTCGTGCCGCTCGTCAGATTCGAATACGACCCCGTCTGGATCGGCACGTTGGTACCGACGATGATCTTCGCTTCTTCGTTGTCGAGCGTGATCAGGTTCGGCGTGGACAGCACGTTCGCGTCGGCGGTCTGCGACAGCGCCTGCAGCAGCGCGCCGAGACCCTGCACGCCGAAAATGTTGTGAATCCAGCCGACGTTCAGGCCCTGTTGCAGGCCGCCGAGCCCGGACGCGAGGGCGGCGCCGCCGGTCGCACCCGTGGCGCCAGCCGCCGCGGCTGCCGCGGTCAGGTTGATGATGCTGTTGCTCGCGCCCGTCTGGAGGTTGGTGCCGGCAAACAGCGAGTTGTTCGCGACCTGCCACTGAATGCCGAGGTTGCCGCTCGTATTCGAGTTCAGCTCGACGATCAGTGCCTCGATATACACCTGCGCGCGACGCGCATCGAGCTGGTCGATCACCGCGCGCAAATTGCGGTACACCGCGTCAGGCGCGGTAATGATCAGCGAGTTGGTTGCCGGATCGGCGGTGATCATGCCGCCGCCCTGGTCCTCGCTCTTTTCCTTGTCGCTGCCGAGAAAGCCGCCATTACTAGCGTTCGAGCCCGAGGCGCCGCCGCCCATCGGCGAGTTCATCGAGCCGCCGCCGAAGCCGCCGGACGGCAACGGCGGCGTGCCCGACGTGCCCGTCGAATTGCTGGCGTTCGACAGACCACCACCGCCGCCGCTGCTGTTCTGGTTGAACGAGTTCGCCTCGTTCGAGCCGCCCGACGTACCTTCGCCGCCGCCCTTGCCGAGCATGCTGCGCAGCGTGCGTGCGAGCTTGGTCGCGTCCGCGTTGCGCAGCGGCACGACGTGAATGTTGCCCGGCATCGTGGTCGGCATGTCGAGCTGTTTCGCGAGCTCTTTTGCCGCCGCGAGGCGTGCGGTGTTCGACGCGCGCATGAGAAGCGAGTTGGTGCGCGGATCCGACGAGATCGACACCTTGAGCGTCGCGTCCGTGCTGCCGATCGAGCCCGGGTCCAGCATCTTGTTCATCTGCTGGGCGATGTCGATCGCATTGGCGTTCTTCAGCGGCACGACTGCGACCGACTGGCCGGCCGCGCTATCGACGCCCGCGATGATCTGGGCGATGCGCCGCACGTTGTCGGCGTAATCGGTGACGACGATCGTATTGTTGGCGGGGTACGCGGCGACCGTGTTGTTCGGCGAGATCAGCGGACGCAGTACCGGCAGCAGGTTGTTGGCCGATTCGTTCCTCAGCGTGAAGACCTGTGTGACCACCTGGTCGCCGCGCGCCGTCGGCGCGTTGCCGACGTAGGTCGGCACGCCTTGCAGCTTGGCATCGGCCTCGGGCACCACTTTCAGCACGCCATGATCCTGTACGAGCGCGAAGCCCTGCATGCGCAGCGCGGACTGCAGGGTCTTGAGCGCCTGCTCCTCGGGCACCGCGTTTTCGGACACGAGGTTCAGTTGCCCCTTCACCCGCGGATCGACGATGATCGTCTTGCCAGTTGCAGCGCCGATCGCCTTGGCGACCTGATCGATGTCGGCGTTGACGAAGTTGAGTGTCACCTCTGCCTGTGCTGTCTGCGCGGTGATCAGGCCAGCCACCAGCAGCGCCGTTGCCACGCGACGCAAAGCCATACAATTTCTTCTCATGGAATGTGATATCGATGCCGGCGGCCGCTGCCACCGACGGTCATGCGATGCGGACCTGGCGGCAAACTACCGCCCGGTCGGTCTGTGTGCCGGATCCAAAAGCGAGCTTCGCTCCGGACTCCTGCGTCCCGACGTCCGAAAAAAACGAACAGTAACAGCTTTTCATGTCGGATTTGAAGCAAAACAAAGGGGCCTCATGCGAATCCATTTAAGAATCGCGGAGTTGTCATTCGATTGAAAGCTAGCCGAAACCGTACGCACACGCCATTAGCCGGCTTTGTACGGTCTTATGTCGGTTAGCCAACTTGACGAAGGTCGGACTGCCGGTATGATACGAGCCGTTCGACTCGCTGTTATCTGTTTGCTGACGCGGGTTTTCCCCGATGCTCGACAAACGCCCGGCCAGCTTGTCGTTGCGGCCGGAGCGCGGCCGGCAAACTGCCTTACCGATCCTTACGTGGGTTTATTTAGTCGTCTTCACCGATGAAACGTCCGCTCGTCACTGTCGCCGCCACGCTCGCGCTGCTCGCCGCAGCCGGCTCGGCGCGCGCCGACTGCTTCGACGAGGCGGCAAAGTACCAGAAGGTCAATCCGCTGATCTTACGGGCAATCGCCTGGCAGGAGTCGCACAACCGGCCGGATGCGCAGCACAGGAACGCGAACGGCTCGACCGACTACGGCGTGATGCAGATCAATTCGGTGCATCTGCCGGTGCTCGCGCAGTATGGGATCTCGCAAGGCACGCTGATGGAGCCGTGCAAAAACGTTTACATCGCGGCGTGGCACCTGCGCCGCCAGATGAACAAGTACGGCAACACCTGGCAGGCGGTCGGAGCCTACCACTCGGAGACGCCGGGACTGCGGGACAAATACGCGCAACAGATCGCCGCGATTCTACGCAGCTGGAAGTTGATGCCCGCGCATTAGGCTTTTTGCAGCGCTGTCGCTCGCGCGGGCCACGCCCGTTTTGATGCACAATGCGGCTTCGTGTTGCTGCCGCATCGTCGAAGCGCTGTCGCAGCGCCGTCGACGGTATGCCCCGCGCCCGGCACGCCTTCCAATCTTCCCGTATCCCCTACCGCGATGAACCAGCCGCTATTGCCCATCACCGTGCTTTCCGGTTTTCTGGGCGCCGGCAAGAGCACATTCCTGAATCACATCGTCGCGAATCGCGCCGGTCTGCGCGTCGCGGTGATCGTCAACGATCTTTCCGCCGTCAGTATCGACCCGACGCTCGTGCACAATTCGGCCGAGCTATCGCGTGGCGACGAGCAGGTCGTCGAACTCACGAACGGCTGCATCTGTTGCACGCTGCGCGACGATCTGCAAAACGACATCCGTCGTCTCGCCGGCGCAAAGCGCTTCGACGCGCTCGTGATCGAATCGACGGGCGTCGCCGAGCCGGTATCGATCGCCGAAACCCTCACGTTCTTCGACGACGAAGAAGGCGCGCCGCTCGCGGGCGTCGCGCGGCTCGATACGATGGTCACGGTCGTCGACGCGTTCAACTTCCTGCGCGACTACGCGTCGGCCGACGCTCTTGCCGAACGCGGCATCGCGGTGGACGAAGACGACGACCGCACGATCGTCGAAATACTGATCGAGCAGGTTGAGTTTTGTGACGTGTTGGTCGTGAACAAGATCGATCTCGTCAGCGCCGACGAGCTCGCGCGATTGCAGCGCATCCTCGCGCGCCTGAACCCGCGCGCGGTGCAGCTCGTGAGCCGCTGCGCCGACGTGCCGCTCGCCCAGGTGCTGAACACCGGGCGCTTCGATTTCGACGAAGCGTCGAACGCGCCGGGCTGGCTCGCAGCGCTCGAGCACACGCATCAGGACCAGCACGGCGCTCAGCACGGCCACATGCATCACAGCGAAGCCGACGAATACGGCGTCGGCCATTTCGTCTATCGCGCACGCCGGCCGTTTCATCCGCAGCGGCTCTGGGCGCTGCTGCATCAGGAGTGGAAGGGCGTACTGCGTAGCAAGGGGTTCTTCTGGCTCGCGACACGCAACGATATCGGCGGCTCGCTATCGCAGGCCGGCGGTGCTTGCCGGCACGGTCCGGCGGGCATGTGGTGGGCCGCGCAAGACCGCAGCGAATGGCCCCAAGGCGACGACGACTTGACCGCCGAAATCGCCGCGGACTGGTACGGCGCGCCGGACGATATGAGCATCGGCGATCGTCGTCAGGAGTTCGTGCTGATCGGCTTCGACATCGATCCCGCCACCTGGCGCGCGAAGTTCGACGCCTGCCTGCTCACCGACGACGAATTCGCGCTCGGGCCGCAAGCCTGGCAGCACTTCCCCGATCCGTTTCCGGCGTGGGAGTTCGATGAACACGATCACGATCATCATCATCACGGCCACGACCACGGCGAGGACTGTGAGCAGTGCGGTCACGGCAACGGCGAAAACGCGCATCGTCACGACTGAACGAAGCACGCGCCGGGTGTGAACCACATGCGCGGACGAAAAAAAACCCGCCGCTGGCGGGTTTCTCGCGGGTGTCAACTGCCCGGCAGTCATCTGCTTAGCGCTTGTTGACCGAGTCCTTGAACGCCTTGCCTGCCGTGAACTTGACGGTCTTGGCGGCCGGAATCTTGATAGTTTCGCCGGTCTTCGGATTGCGACCCGTACGCGCTGCGCGCTTGCCCGAACCAAAGCTGCCGAAGCCGATCAACTGGACCGCCTCACCCTTCGACACAGACTTCTTGATCACTTCAAGCAACGTGTCCAGCGTTTCACCGGTTTGAGCCTTGCTGGCGCCCGTCTGTCCTGCGACAGCGTCGATCAGTTCCTGTTTGTTCATTAAGGTTCCTTTCTGAGTTTAGGTTGATACGAACAGCGCGACCGCGCCGATTATACGTGCGCGCACCGCGCCGTCGAGCAGCTGCGGCCCTGATCCTGAAGATCTCTCTCGCCGGACAAAACCCCGTTCGGTGGCCGTGCTGCCGCTCCCATCGCGGCGCTTGCTATGATAGCGCAGCGCAAACCCAAGCAGGATAAGGGTTTCGAGGAATTGCACGGTTTTCGGGCCGTTCTTGCAAGGAAATCGGATTTTGCCCCTCAGCATTCCCTAAACGTGGGCTGAAACCCAGTCCTGGCGGGGATTAGCGTTGGTTTTTGCCAACGCAGCAAGGCGCCTAAAAGCGTCCTGAAGGGTTTTTTACGGCGACTCGCGCGCCGCGCGCGCCGACTCGGACCATCGAACCCGCTCTTTCGAGCGACCTTTTGAGCGAGTTTTCCGTCGCGCATGACCGATCCGCTGATCCCGGCCGTCCTCGCTTTCCGCGACAACGGCAGCCCCTTTTCGCCGCTCTACGACGACATCTATCACAGCGCCGTCGGCGCGCTCGAGCAGGCTCACTACGTCTTTCTGAGCGGCAACGGATTGCCCGAACGATGGCAGAGTCGTCGCACGTTCACCGTGCTCGAAACCGGCTTTGGCATCGGCATCAATTTTCTCGTTACATGGGCCGCGTGGCGCGCCGATCCCACACGCTGCGAGCGGCTGCATTTCGTGTCGACCGAGAAGCATCCGTTCAGCGTCGCCGATCTGCGCCGCGTCCACGCTGCGACGATCTCCGATACGGTGATCGCCGAGCTCGCGCAAACGCTCGCGAACGCATGGCCGATGCTCGTGCCCGGTACGCATCGGTTGGAATTCGAAGGCGGCCGCGTCGTGCTGACGCTGATTTTCGCCGATGCGCTCGACAGCCTGCCCGCATTGCGGCTGCGTGCCGACGCGTTCTATCTGGATGGTTTTGCGCCCGCGAAAAATCCCGAGCTGTGGAGCCTGGCGATCTTCAAGGCGCTCGCGCGTGTCGCCGGCGACGACGCGACCTTCTCGACCTATAGCAGCGCAGGCGATGTCAAACGCGCGTTGACGCAATGCGGGTTCGAGTATCGCAAGGTCGACGGATTCGGCTGGAAGCGCGCGATGCTGGTCGGCCGCTTCGCGCCGCGTTGGCGTGTGCGGCGTCATGAGCCGCCCGCGCCGTTCGCGCACGACGAGCGGCATGCGGTCGTGATTGGTGCGGGACTGGCCGGCTGCGCGGTGATCGAGCGGCTTGCGGCGCGCGGCTGGCGCGTGACTTCGCTCGAACGGCATGCATCGGTTGCACACGATGCGTCGGGCAATCCAGCCGGCGTATTCCACCCGATGATTTCGCGCGACGACAGCGTCGCCTCGCGCGTCACGCGGGCGGGCTTTCTGTACGCGCTCAATCGTTGGGCCGCGCTCGAACGCGCAGGGCATCGACTCGCGCGCGGCGATCGGGGCCTGCTGCAGATCGCCGCGGACGACGACGAGGCACGCGCAATCGGCGAGGCCATCGCTGCGTTTCGCTATCCGTCCGACTATGTGACGCCGGTTGGCGCGGGCGATGCCGCGCAGCTCGCCGGCATGCCGCTCGCGCGTGGCGGCTGGTTCTTTCCGCGCGGCGGCTGGATCGATCCGGCCTCGCTGTGCGCGGCGCAACTCGCGTCGGCAGGCGGCTTGCTGGAACGACGCTTCGGCGTCGAGGTCGCGCGGCTCGAACGTTCCAGCGATCAGTGGACCGTCTTCGATATCGCCGGGCAGGTAGTCGCGCGAGCGCCGGTCGTGATCGTCGCCGGCGCGCATGACGCGGCGCGCATCGCTGGCTTGCGTCATGCGCCGACACGCAGCATTCGCGGTCAGTTGAGCTTGCTGCCGGCGGGCATCGTCGCGCCGCTCGCGTTGCCGGTGATCGGCGAGGGCTACGCTGTGCCGCTCGCGAACGGTGTCACGCTGGCAGGCGCGACCTATGAACTCGACGACTCTGACACATCGCTGCGCGCGGACGGTCATCGCGAGAACATCGAGCGCGTCGCGCGGATGCTGCCGCCGTTCGCAAGCGCAATCGATGCGGCGCCGCTGACCTCGCTCGCCGGCCGTGTCGCGTTTCGCTGCGTCACTTCCGACCGCATGCCGATGATTGGCCAGCTCGCCGACGAAGCCGCCGCCGCGGGCGATGCCGCACGCCTGCGCGGCGCATGGCCGCTGGATCTACCGCGCGTCGACGGTCTTTACGGCGCATTCGCCTACGGTTCTCGCGGGCTGGTGTGGGCCGCGCTAGGCGCTGAATTGATCGCCTCGCAGATCGAAGGCGAGCCGTGGCCGCTCGAGCGCGGCCTCGCCGAAGACATCGACCCCGCGCGATTTCTGCTGCGTTCGTTGCGACAGGCGACGATCGGTTAACCGGCACGTCGGCTTATCCACCGCATCCTGTGGATAACCGCGTAGTTAACATGCGCAAGTCGTGTGGAACCGTTGTGGACGTAAACGGGGTAACTTGGGCGTCGCAAAAAAGTGCGAAAAGTTGTTCGCGTATACCGGCAGTCGCCGCACATGCTGTGCATTGGGTTATGCGGTCGACAACTCGCTGATTTACCTTGGCAAACCTGAGTTATCCACAGAAACCGAGGCAGCTTGTTAACTGTTACTACGTACACATACAGTAAACCAGTAAACAACAAAGCCAAAGGCTACCGCTCGCAGCTCCGGCTCGCTGAAATCCGGTTCGAAGGTGCGTAAACGGATCCCTGCACGCGCTGTGCGAATGGGAACGCTGACGGTCCGATTCGCTGTTCGCGACGTAGTCGAAATCCGGGCGATGCATCGAAAAAAGGTCGCTTTTTCCGCTCGTTACGAAAATAACGTACGTTTTTACCGTTTTGCCGGTGAGTTAACGTCTTTTCGGTCGACGCGGAAAAAGCTATGGCACAATCCCCGTTCTTTTCCGCGTCGTGCCACGCATCCGGCGGCACGCGCCGCAATGGAACGGTGCCGGTCAAACAGAATCTGATTCAAAGTCGACGACGTTCCTTCACCGTGCCTGTTGCTAGCCGCATCCCGCGAATGTGCCGGACTCCGTGCGGTTCTTCGCGGCCGCGGCGCATTCCGATCATCCGATCATTGAAACCTCGCAACGCGGACTTCGCGAAGCGCTTGCGACATCGAGCGCTCGCGTTTCGCTCGTGCCACGGCGTGCGTGTGCGCCGGTTCGTGTCGTCTGCCGTTGCCGCCAAGGAGAACCCATTACGATGAATTCGGCGTTTTCGTTCCTGCCAGCGTGGCCGCTTTCACCCGACGCCATTTTCTGGGCGGGTCTCGCATTGCTTGCCGCCGGTCTATGCGGCGAGCTTTGCTATCGCGCGTGGCGTTTGCCGCGCATTTCCGGCTACGCCGTGATCGGTCTCGTGGCCGGCGCGGCCGGCTTTGGCGTGATCGACGCTGATTCAGCGAGCGCCGCGCGGCCGCTGCTCGACGTCGCGCTGGGTCTGTTGCTGTTCGAACTGGGCAGCCGGCTGGATCTGCGCTGGATCCGCCGTAATCCGTGGCTGATCCTGTCGAGCGTCGCCGAAGCGACGCTGACTTTCGTGATGGTCCTGCCCGTGCTGTTGTTTCTGCACGTGCCGCTGATGGTCGCGACCGTACTCGCCGCGATCGCGATGGCGACATCGCCGGCGATGGTGATCCAGCTCAAGACCGAACTGCGCGCCGAAGGCCAGGTCACGCAACGTCTTCTGACCTTAACCGCGCTGAACAGCATGTACGCGGTCGTGATCGAAAAGCTCGTGTCGAGCTGGCTGCATCAGGAGGTTTACGGCAACGTGTTCGCGACGATCCTGCAGCCGTTGTACCTGCTGGTCGGCTCGCTCGTGCTCGCGTATCTGCTGGCGCGCACCTGCACATTCTTCTATCGGCGCCTGAACATGCAGGACGAGCATTCGTTCGTGGCACTGTTCGGTCTCGTGCTGCTTGCGATCGCGATCGCGCATCTGTTCAAGCTGTCGACGATTCTCGCGCTGCTCGCCGCGGGCATCATCGTGAAGAACCATGAAGCGCGTCCGCAATTGTGGCCACAGCATTTCGGCACCGCGGGCTGGCTGCTGACGGTGATCCTGTTCGTGCTGACGCTGACGTCGTTCGAATGGAAGCACATCGCGTTGGGCGGCGTCGCGGCGCTGGGTCTGATCGTTGCTCGCCTCGTCGCGAAGCTGGTCGGCGTGCTTGCGTTCGCGAAGCCGAGCGGCCTGAACTGGAAGCAGGGCGTCGCGCTCGGCCTGTCGTTGTCACCGATGTCGGCGCTCGCGTACCTGCTCGTCGACGACACGTATAACCTGTACCCGAATTTCGATCCGCAATTGCGCGCGATCGTCATGTGTTCCATTTTCGTGCTGCAGATTCTCGGGCCATGGCTCGTTTATCGCAGCCTCGCGGTCGTCGCCGAGCGGCGCGAGCAGTAAGCGCGAAATGCGCGTCGGCTGCGACGCGCGTTTCGCGAACCCGTCTTTTCAATACCATCGCCTCAAACGACCTGACCCAGGGGACGCCATGTCACTCGAACCCTTCATCGATTCGAAACCGTTCACGTTCGGTATCGAGCTCGAAATGCAGATCGTCAATACGCACGACTATGATCTGACCAAAGCCGGCACGGATCTGCTGCGCCTAATCAAGGACGAAAAAATCCCCGGCAATATCACGCCGGAAATCACCGAAAGCATGATCGAGCTGTCGACCGGCATCTGCACGTCGCACGAACAGGCGGTCGCCGATCTGCGCAAGATTCGCGACACGCTGGTTTCCGCCGCCGATCATCTGAACGTCGGTCTGTGTGGCGGCGGCACCCATGCTTTTCAGCAATGGAGCGAGCGGCAGATCGTCGATACGCCACGCTTTCAGTATCTTTCCGAACTGTACGGCTATCTCGCGAAGCAGTTCACCGTGTTCGGCCAGCACGTACACATCGGTTGTCCGAATCCGAACAGCGCGCTCTATCTGCTTCATTCGATGTCGCGCTTCATTCCGCATTTCATCGCGCTGTCCGCGTCGTCGCCTTTCGTACAGGGCGTCGACACCGGATTCCATTCGGCACGACTGAATTCGGTGTTCGCGTTTCCGCTGTCGGGCCGCGCGCCGTTCGTGCTCACGTGGGACAGCTTCGAGGAGTATTTTTCGAAGATGGTCCACACGGGCGTCGTCAACAGCATGAAGGATTTCTATTGGGATATCCGCCCGAAGCCGGGTTTCGGCACGATCGAGGTCCGGGTGATGGATACGCCGTTTTCGGTGGATCGCGCCGCGGCGATCGCCTGCTACATCCAGACGCTCGCGCGTCATCTGCTGCTCGATAAGCCGATCATGCCGCACGAAGACGACTATCTGGTCTACACGTTCAACCGTTTCGAAGCCTGCCGCTTCGGCCTCGGCGGCACCTGCATCAATCCGCAAACCGGTGAACGCAAGACGATTTCCGAAGATATTCTCGAAACGCTCGAGCAGATCAAACCGCATGCGCAAGCGCTCGGTTCGGTCAACGCGCTGGCTGAAGTCGGCGCGATCGCGCGCGGTCAGGTCAACGACGCGACATGGCTGCGCAGCGTGTTTGCCCAGGAAAAATCCTTGCATGAAGTGGTACGCCAGCAGTGTCTGCAGTGGCGTGCCTAGTCGCAAAGACGCCATAAAAGCCGTTTGCGTGCAGTGCCTGCGCGCCGTTCCGTTGAAACCCGCCGCGTGCGGGTTTTTTTTCGTAAGAAAATTTTTATGATTTTCCGCGCGCGCAACCCTTCAGGTTTCCCAGAAGGTTACGTATACCTGCGTAGGAGCCGAAAGCAGGTAGCGCCAATGGCTGTGGACAACTGAATATTTTCCAGCAAAGTCAACGCGCTGCGGAAACCATAACTGGGCCCGTCAAACGGGCCCAGTCACGCCCGGCAACCATAACCGAGGAAACGTTCAACGCGCTGCAAGTGCTTGTTGCAAAACGGTGCACAGGCTGTCCAAACGTTTTCCCCTGCTTATCCACAGCTCTCGTCGGACAAGTTAGCTGTACGATTTGCCGCTCTCGCATAGAATGTCGTTTTCGCCGCCTTCGGCTCCCAAGGCGGTATATTTTTGAGATAGTCCAAACGGCTTCATCCGCAGTTGGACGAAGCGACCCCACACACGCAACGGGCGTATTCCGGCAGGCAGCCGCCGGCATCGCACCAAAGCAGTAAATACACGAATCGATTATGAGCGAAGGCGTATACGGAGAACAGGCGACCGGGCGAGTGACCCACAGCCTCTTGCGATTGAGCACGGCGATGCGAAGCCAGGCTTGGGAATGGGCGGAAGGCGCGGGCCTCACGCCGACCCAGGGCGAAATCCTCGTGCTGCTGATGCAACGTAAGGGGCCGATGCGGCTCGGCGAAATCGCGCGTGAAACGGCGCTCACCGCCGCGACCACCAGCGATGCGGTCAGCACGCTCGAGACCAAAGGCCTCGTCGAAAAGCGTCGCGCGCTCGACGACGGTCGTGCGCTCGCAGTACGCTTGACCTCGCGTGGGCGCACCGCTGCGAAACGCGCCGCGCAATGGCCGGACTTCCTGTCCAAGGCGGTCGGCGCGCTGCGCGACGACGAGCAGTCGGTGTTGTATCGCACGCTGCTCAAGACCATCTATCAGCTTGAAGCGCACAACACGATTCCGTCGCATCGTATGTGCCTGAGCTGCACGCATTTCCAGCCGAGCAAAAATCCGAAGAAGGCCCCGCATCACTGCGCGCTGCTCGACCTGAACATGTCGGACACCGATCTGCGTCTCGACTGCTCCGTGCACGAAACCGCGGACGTGGCGACCCAGAAGAAGACCTGGAAGATCTTCGTCCAATAACGCGGCGGCGTCCGGGACAATCCGCTAACATGGCTTGGCCGGCCGCGGCCGGCGGGATGCGCCGCGTGCTTGCCGGCTGGCGCCGTGCAAGGATAGTGTCGTTGGCGGCAAGTTGTTAGTTAACCTGAAGATAGGGCAGGCCGATGAATCGCGAAGTACTCGCCATCCGCCATGTGCACTTCGAGGATCTGGGCAGTCTCGAGCTCGTGCTCGGCGAGCGCGGGCGTCCGGTTCGTTATCTGGATGTGGGCGTCGCCCGTATCGAGGCGCCCGATCCGGTAGGCGCGTCGCTGATGGTGGTCCTCGGCGGCCCGATCAGCGCCACCGACGACGCGCTGTATCCGACGCTCGCACCGCTGTTGTCGTTGATCGAAAAGCGCATCGCGGCCGGCCTGCCGACGCTCGGCATCTGCCTCGGCGCACAGCTGATTGCGCGAGCGCTCGGTGCGCGCGTCTATCCTGCGGCTCGGGCCGAACTTGGCTGGGCGCCGCTCACGCTGACCGATGCCGGCCGCGTCTCGCCGCTGCGTCATCTCGATGGCGCTCACACGTCGATGCTGCATTGGCATGGCGATACCTTCGATTTGCCCGCCAGCGCGACCCGTCTTGCATCGACTCCGGCTTGCGAGAATCAGGCCTTCGCATGGGGCGACCACGTGCTGGGATTGCAGTGTCATCCCGAAGTCCGCAGCGATCGGTTCGAGCCCTGGCTGATCGGGAATGCGAACGAACTGGCCGGCCACGGCATCGACGCGCGTCAGTTGCGCGCCGACAGTGCTCGATACGGTGCTGCGCTCGAAGCCGCCGCGTGCCGCATGTTCGGCGAATGGCTCGATCAGGTCGACGCGAAATTTTGAATCGCTAGCCGAGTCGCGACGCAGGCGGCCAACCGGCTGCCACCTTCATGCAGTAAACCGCGTGCAGTGCTATGCTCGATCGCTCTCGGGCTTTGACTGGGCATAATCCATGAGCGCGCTTTTCTCTCCGCTCACGCTGCGTAGCGTGACGCTTCCCAATCGTATCGTCGTCTCCCCGATGTGCCAGTACTCCGCCGAACGCGGCGAAGCGACAGCGTGGCACGTAATCCATCTTGGCAGTCTCGCGCTGTCCGGTGCGGGCATGCTGTGCATCGAAGCGACCGCCGTCGAGCCGGACGGGCGCATCACGCCTGGCGATCTCGGTTTGTGGGACGACGCGACAGAAGAGGCGCTCTTGCCGGTGCTGGCCGCGATCCGCAAGCATTCGCATATCAACGTGACGATGCAACTGGCGCACGCGGGCCGCAAGGCATCGAGCGACGTACCGTGGCAAGGCGGCCAGCTCATTCCGGTGTCGCAACGCGGGTGGCTGCCGCATGCGCCGTCGGCGCTGCCGCACAAGGCGGGGGAGGAGCCGCCGCTCGCGCTCGATGTCGCCGGCCTGAACCGGATTCGCGAGGCGTTCGCCGCATCCGCGCGTCGCGCCGCGCGTCTTGGCATCGATGCGCTCGAAGTGCATGCCGCGCATGGCTATCTGCTGCATCAGTTCCTGTCGCCGATCGCGAATCAGCGGACCGACGACTACGGCGGCTCGCTCGAAAATCGCATGCGTTTTCCACTCGAAATCTTCGACATCGTGCGGGCTGCGTTCCCCGCTGATAAACCGGTCGGCGTGCGCGTCTCGGCGACGGACTGGGTCGAAGGCGGCTGGACGCTCGACGACACGATCGCATTTGCGCACGAACTGGAAAAGCGCGGCTGCGACTGGATCGACGTGTCGTCGGGCGGGGTGTCGCCGTTGCAGAAAATCCCGCTCGAGCCGGGCTATCAGATTCCGTTCGCGAAGGCAGTCAAGCATGCGACTGGCCTTACGACGATCGGCGTCGGGCTCATCACCGATCCGCTGCACGCGGAGCAGTTGATCGAGGCGGGCGATGCCGATCTGATCGCGCTGGCTCGCGCGCTGCTCTATAACCCGCGCTGGCCGTGGCATGCCGCCGCTCAACTCGGGGCGACCGTCGAAGCGCCGCCGCAGTACTGGCGTTCGCAACCGCGTGAGCAGAAAGCGCTGTTCGGCGACATCACGTTCGGTCAACGGTGACGCGCGTCGCACGCTGAACAAACGCATCGGCCGACGGTTGAACGAAGCCGTCCACACCGTGTAGGATGCCGGTTGTGGCGCGATGCGCGTCGCAAGTCGACGCGGCGCTCGCAGGGCGCCGCGTTTGCTATTCGCGTCAGAAAAAGCGGCGCTCAGGACGCGCCTGACGATTGCCAGACTTCATTCCCCAGTTCTTCACAAGGATTCATTCAATGAATTCACGCAGGATCGCCGTGCGCCGTTCGGGTGTGCACGGCAAAGGCGTGTTTGCTCTCGAACCGATCGCGGCAGGCGAGCGGCTAGTCGAATACAAGGGCGAGCGGATTACCTGGAAAGAAGCGTTGCGCCGTCATCCGCACAATCCGGCGGAACCGAATCACACTTTTTATTTCGCGCTGGATAACGGCAAGGTCATCGACGGCAAGGTGAACGGCAACAGCGCGCGCTGGATCAACCATTCATGCGCGCCGAACTGCGAAGCCGAGGAAATCGACGGGCACGTGTATGTGCATGCGCTGCGCGATATCGCGGAGGGCGAGGAAGTCTTTTATGACTACGGCCTCGTGATCGACGCGCGTCAGACGAAAAAGCTGAAAAAAGAATACGAATGCCGCTGCGGCGCGCGAAAGTGCCGCGGGACGATGCTGGCGCCGCCGCAGAAGGGCAAAGGCGGCGGCAAGTCGGGCAAAGACGCCGGCAAGGCGGAGAAGTCGAGCAAGCCGACGAAGAAATCGAAGAAGAAATGAGTCGCGGCCCGGCGCGCTGCGTTAGCGGTCTGCGCTGACCGAAGCGCGCAGCCGAGCGCGGTCGCGGCAACCCGGCAAACCTTCACATCGCTACAGATCCACCGGTGCCGAGTGTGCCGGTTTACTGGTGGTGCGCCGCGCGTCGGTATCGCTGGCGGCGCCAGCGGTCGCACCCGGGGGCAGCAACGGAATTCTCACGATAAAGCGTGCGCCGCCCTCCGGCGCATCCTCGTAATGCACGCTGCCGTGATGCAGCACCATGATGTCGTGGACGATCGCGAGGCCCAGACCCGCGCCGCTGTCGACGCCCGCCTCGGTCTGCCCGTCGCCGCGAAAAAATCGCTTGAACAGATCCGCCTGCTGCGAACGCGGCACGCCTGGCCCGTTGTCTTCGACGACGATCTCGGCCATGCGCAGATCGTCGACCAGCGTCTGCGAAACCGTCACCGTGATACGCCCGCCGTCCGCGCGCGAGGGCGGCACATACTTCAATGCGTTATCGAGCAGATTTGCGAGTACTTCGTGCAGCAGCACCGGGTTGCCGCGCGCCATCAACGGATCATCGTTCGACGGATCGTCGAGGCGCTGGAAGCCGAGATCCACGTGTACGCGAAGTGCGCGCGGCACCCATTCGGCGCCGGTATCGAATGCCAGTGCGGCCATGTCCACATTGACGAATCGGGCCACCTGTTCACCGGGCTCGGCGCGTGCGAGCGACAGCAACTGATTGGACAGCCGCACGGCGCGATCGGCCGCGGCGCGCAGTTCGCGCACGGCGGCGAGCGTCTGCTGCGGATCGCGCGAGACGACCGCTTGCTCCGCATGCAGCTTGACGGCGGTGAGCGGCGTGCGCAGCTGATGCGCGGCATCGGCGATGAATTTGCGTTGCGCATCGAGGGCGGCTTTCAGACGATCGAGCAGCGCGTTCAGCGCGCCCGTCAGGGGACGGATTTCGACCGGCACATAGGTTTCGTCGACGGGTTCGAGCGACGTATGCGTCTGCCGGTTCAGCGAATCGGCGAGTGCGGTCAGCGGATTGAGCTGCTGATTGACGACCCGCCACACGATCACCCAGCCGGCCAGCAGCAACAGCAATAGCGGCATCATGATCGCGACCAGGAACTCGGCGGCGATGCGAAAGCGGTGATGCACGGGCTGGCCGACTTCGACGACGATCGGATTGCCGCTCGGTTGGTCGACCCGCACCTGCGCGACCCGCACGGTCACGCCTTCGTGCTGCGTCTCGAACACGTACGCATAGTGCATGCGGCGCACGTTGACGCCTTGCAGCGGCAGATTGCTGTCGCCGGCGATTTCGGCATCGCCGGTGCTGATCCGGTAGACCAGATGTTCGACCGGGTCGGAGAACATCGCCTGCGCGAGCGGCGGCACCGTGATCGGCGCTTCCGGTCCGGCAATCTGGATCTGTTTGGAGATTGCGGTCGCGAGGTCAGCGAGCGAACGGTCGACCACGTGCTGCGTGTACTGCCAGGCGAGCCAGTAAGCGATCAGGCCGCTCATCAGCGCGAGCAGCGACAGCGGAGCAGCGAGGCGCCGCAGCAGCGTGCGGCGCAGACTATTGGCGGCCGGCTGGTGCATGATCGTACGCGCGGGAAGGTGGCAACTGAGGTGGCAACGGCGGCGGCAACGGCGCGAAGCGCCTGGAGACAGTCCGGATGCCGGCACAACGCGCAGCGGGCGCAGCGGCTGCGCGGCGCCGGTCCGGCGCCGTCAGACCGCGACCCGACACGCGGCCTTCACGACGATTATGCGGCCTGGCGGATTTCCTGCAACAGATAGCCAAAGCCACGCACGGTGACGATTTCGACACGGCAATTCTCGAGTTTCTTGCGCACGCGGTGCACGTAGACTTCGATCGCGGTATCGCCGAGATCGCCGCCGAAGTGCGTCAGGTGATCCTGCAGTTGCGCCTTGCTGACGACGCGGCCGTGACGCAGCAGCAGCATTTCGAGCACCGCGAATTCACGCGGCGACAGTTCGAGCGGTTTGTCGTCGTTGAAGATGCGGCGGTCGACGCCCGACAACCGTACGCCACCCAGCGACACTTCAGGGCGCGGCATGTCGCCATGCGGGCCGCTGCGGCGCATCACCGCGCGAATGCGCGCTTCGAGCTCGGCCGGTTCGAACGGCTTCAGCATGTAGTCGTCGGCGCCCGAGTTCAGGCCTTGTACGCGGTCGTTCAGTTCGTCGCGCGCGGTCAAGATGATCACCGGCGTGTGGCGATTGCTCTGGCGGAAACGCGACAGCAGCGTCATGCCGTCGATGCCCGGCAGACCGAGATCGAGGATCACGAGTTCGTGGCGGTTTTGCGTGAGGGCCTGCTCGGCAAAAATGCCGTCATGGACCATGTCGACGGTGAAGCCGGCTTGTTCGAGACTGCTTTGGATGCCGCGTGCGATGGGGCGGTCATCTTCGATCAGAAGGAGTCGCATGGATTTCGCTCAAGTACAATGGGTTTAGGCGTTTGGGCAAGCGGTTCGCCGGGGCGCCTGCTGCACAGGCCGCGTGTGAAGCGGCGGCTAACGCCCCGCGAAGCAGCTGTCGAGCCGATTCGAAGCGCCCTGCTAGCCATCACGAAGTCATGTCCGAGATCAGCATTCACGAACTGGAAGCCGCGATCAACTTCTGGCGCGCCCGCTCACCTTCGAGCGGCGACGAACTCGTTCTGTGCAAGGAGGCAAGCGCGCTCTCCAAGCCGTATGCGCTGCTGATTGTACAGCGTCAGCAGTCGCTATCACTGGATCGTTTCGACCCGATTGCAAAGCAGGCGTGGGAAGCTTACGTTCAACTTAATAATAGCCTGTCGAACTGAAGGTTTACCCAGGGATAGCCTGCATTCGCCTTTCATTGCGGCCAAATTGCGCCGCAAGTTCGGTATAAACACGCGCAAAAGCCCAATAATGTTTTGTATTACACAGTAATACTGTCGATGAATGCGGCAAGCGCGATATCGCGCTCGGTCACGCCGTTCGCCTCATGCGTCGACAATGTGATGTCGACCTTGTTATACGCGTTGAACCACTCCGGATGGTGGTCCATCTGCTGCGCCTTGATCGCGACGCGCGTCATGAAGCCGAACGCCTCGTTGAAGTCGGCGAATTCGAAGGTGCGGCGAATCGCGTCACGCTCCGCCACGCTTTCCCAGCGATTCAGCTTCGCCAATTGCTGCAGGCGTTCGTCGGAAGTCAGTTTCTGAATCATGGTGTTACCTCGCTCGTCGAACACGTTCGCCGGCTGGCGGACGCATCGTTATTTTTTCACGGTTGCGCACCGCTCGTTGTCCGCGCCAACGACGTCAACGCTGAATATGCAACAATCGTGCATTAATCCGCCAATTAATGCGTGACCTATACATGCTCGAACTCGATCACTTCGATCTCGCGCTGCTCGACGTGCTGCAGCGCTTTGGCCGTGCCACGCATCAACAGTTGGCCGAGCAGGTGCCGCTGTCGCCGTCGCAGATCGGGCGGCGCTTGCAGCGGCTGGAACAAGTCGGGGTGGTGGATGGCTATCGCGTCGTGCTGCGGCCCGAGAAGCTTGGGCTCGGCGTCACTGCTTTCACGAGCCTGAAGCTGAAACATCACGGCGATTCGATCATCGAGCAGTTTCAGCAGCAGCTCGACATGCTGCCCGAAGTGCTCGAATGTCATGCGGTCGTCGGCGATGCCGACTATCTGCTGCGCATCGTCGCGCCGGATCTGAATTACCTGTCGACCTTCGTGATGAAGAAGTTGATGCGCGTGCCGGGCGTCGATAGCGTGCGCTCGAACATCGTGCTGACCACATTCAAGCGCAATGGACCATTGCCGCTGGGGCATCTGGCGCCCGGGGCGGCGGCGGGTTGACGGTTCGAGAGTTCGAGACTGACGCCGGCGCTGCCGCCTGACGGAAAAACGAAGCCGCGCATGGCGTGCCGCGGCCCGATTGGCACGCGATTTTTAGGCCACCTGCTTCGGCTCGTATATGGCATTCAGCAGGTCGACATAGGCGACCGGCACGAGATCCGCTTCGCAGACGCCGAGGCTTTCGAACATCGCGTGTGCTTCGGCGTGGCCGCCTTCTTCGTCGTCGTCCTGCGCGAGCACCACTTCAAGTTCGACGAAATCGCCGAGACCGTCGACGCGATCCAGATGAATCCGCGTGCGCCCGCTCAGATACACCTGCCGCTCCTTCGAGACGATGCCGCGCGTCGTCAGCGCGGTCGCGAGCAGCGCATGCATCGCTTCGGGATTCGTGACCGGGCTGCGCGTGTAGTACGACGCCTTCGGGCCGTCGCGGTCGTCGCGCTGGTAGAAGATCAGTTCGGCCGGCGTGCCGTCGTCGAACTGGCGCAGCTTCAGGCGGCCGCGCGGCACGTCGTAGAAAAAGTCCTGCTGGCGAAAGATCAGCGGCGCGTCCGTCGCGAGTTGCGCGGCGCGTTCGCGCAGTTGTTCGAAATGCTTGGCGCGTGCTTTGATTTCGATGTTGCGTGCCATGTCAGGCTCCTGTTTTGGGGCGGAGTAAACCGAAAGCGGTGCGAGGCCGCTGCGCGGGCGCAAACCAACAATCTAACAAACTCTCCGTGACCGCACCTTTTCGGCGCGGCGGCTAAGTGAAACGGCATTAGCGCGGCTCATATCGCCGCCCGAGTCGGACCGTCCCGGCTCAGATCGCCCACTGTTGTTCGATCAGCTTCAACGCCGCCGCGATCGCCGGCTCGTCCTTACGCTCGTCGAGCGTGATGAAGCTCAGCTGCGTCGGCACCGTGATGCCATCGACGATCGTCAGCGCGTGCGCGTGCGCCTCGGCGATCGCGGTCGCGTCGCGCGCAAGCGTGAGACCGACACCCGACTTGACGAGATCGAGCATCGACGGCTCCTGATCCACCTCCGCCACCTTGACCGGCTTCACACCCGCCTCGCCGAAACAACGCGACAGCAGGCGGTTGTGCGCGGACGCCGGCGGCGTCCAGATCCACGGGAATGCCGCGAGTGAGCGCCAGTCGCGCGCACCCTTCACACGATCTTTCCAGCCTGCCGGGGCGAGCACGCGATACTGGAAATGCGTGAGCGTGACCGCGTGGAACGCGGCTCCGTCGCGCGTGTCGTCGTCGGACGGCAGGCCAATGTAATAGCCGACGTCGAGTTCGCCCGCGCGAATCTGTTCGCGCACCCATCCTGACATGCCATGGCGAAGCGCGGTTTCGATGTGCGGCCAGGTTTCGACGAGCTGCTTCAGGAAACCGCCAAGGCGCAAAAATTCCGGGTCGAGAATCGTGCCGATGCGCAAGCGCCCGCGCACTTCCTGGCGCAGCGATTGCGCTGCCCGTTGTACGTCGGCTGCCGCGCCGAGCGCGCGTTCGGCGTGCGGCAGCAACGCCTGGCCGTCGCGCGTCAGCGCGAGCCCGTGCGAAGTCCGCGTGAACAGCATCACGCCGAGCGTCTCCTGCAAGTGTTTGATTTGCAGGCTGACGGCAGGCTGGGTCAGATGCAGTTGCGCCGCGGCACGCGTGAGGTTGCCCTCGCGCGCGACGGTGACGAACGCCCTGAGCAGAGTCAGATCCATATCCTGATATTAACGCGGCTTATAGCGCAATTGAGCATTACTCATTGGATTTGTCGCCCCTCCGCGCCGTACGCTTGGCGTTCAGCACGCTGGTGCGCGCGGCATCGAGGCGCAAAGCGGAAGAACTTCACAGAAAGAGGAACGAGATGAGCGAGACATATCCCGACGCAACCGCGCAGGACGAAGCCACACGCAGCGCGGCGAGCGCACGCACACTGAGCCATTTCATCAACGGCAAGACCATCGAGGGCACGAGCGGCCGCTTTGGCGACGTCTTCAATCCGGCACTCGGCAGCGTCAGCACGCGCGTGCCGCTCGCGAGCGTCGCCGAGGTGGACGCCGCGGTCGCGGCCGCCAAAGCCGCGTTTCCAGCATGGAGCGAAACCGCGCCGATCAAACGCGCGCGGGTGCTGTTCAAGTTCAAGGAATTGCTCGACCGTCACCACGACGAGCTCGCCGAGCTGATCACGCGCGAGCACGGCAAAGTGTTTTCCGACGCGAAGGGCGAGGTGATGCGCGGCATCGAGGTCGTCGAATTCGCGTGCGGTATCCCGAACCTGCTGAAGACCGATTTCACCGATCAGATCGGCGGCGGCATCGACAACTGGAATCTGCGGCAGCCGCTCGGCGTGGTCGCGGGCATCACGCCGTTCAATTTCCCGATGATGGTGCCGTGCTGGATGTTCCCCATCGCGCTCGCGTGCGGCAACACCTTTGTGCTGAAGCCGTCCGAACGCGACCCGTCCGTGTCGAACCGGCTCGCCGAATTGCTGAAGGAAGCGGGCCTGCCGAACGGCGTGTTCAACGTCGTACATGGCGACAAGGTCGCGGTCGATGCGCTGCTCGTGCATCCGGAAGTGAGCGCGCTGTCGTTCGTCGGCTCCACGCCGATCGCCGAATACATCTACACCGAAGGCACGAAGCACGGCAAGCGCGTGCAGGCGTTGGGCGGTGCCAAGAATCACCTCGTCGTGATGCCCGACGCCGATCTCGATCAGGCCGTCGACGCACTGATCGGCGCCGCCTACGGCTCGGCCGGCGAGCGCTGCATGGCGATTTCGGTGGCGGTCGCGGTGGGGCATATCGCTGATGAGCTGATCGAGCGTCTGACGCCGCGCGTGAAGAGCCTGAAGATCCTCAACGGCATGGAAGCGGCAGCCGAGATGGGGCCGCTCGTCACAGGCGCGCATCGCGACAAGGTGCTCGGCTATATCGACGCCGGCGTCGCCGCGGGCGCGAAGCTCGTCGTCGATGGGCGCGGTCATCAGGTCGCTGGGCACGAGAACGGCTTTTTCCTCGGCGGTACGCTGTTCGACGACGTGTCGCCCGACATGAAGATCTACCGCGAGGAGATTTTCGGGCCGGTGCTGTGCGTCGTGCGCGTGCCTGACTTTGCCTCCGCGGTCGAGTTGATCAACGCGAATCAGTTTGCGAACGGCGTGTCGCTGTTTACGTCCGACGGCGGCATTGCGCGCGCGTTTTCGCGGCAGATCGAGATCGGCATGGTCGGCATCAACGTGCCGATTCCGGTGCCGATGGCCTGGCATTCGTTCGGCGGGTGGAAAAAGTCGCTGTTCGGCGATCACCACGCGTACGGCGAAGAAGGCGTGCGGTTCTACACGCGCTACAAGAGCATCATGCAGCGGTGGCCCGACAGCATCGCGAAGGGCGCCGAATTCACGATGCCGGTTGCCAAATAAGCGGAGGGCTTTGCGACATCAAGTCGGCGCGCGCGCCAGCAAAAAATAAAAGCGCGCCGCGAGAACGATTAGGAGACTGAACGATGAGCCATACCGACAGTACGCCTCGCGCCGCACGGCGGCTCGAAGGCGAGTTCGACTACATCATTGTCGGCGCGGGCACCGCGGGCTGCGTGCTGGCCAACCGGCTCACCGAAGATCCCGACATCCAGGTGCTGCTGCTCGAAGCCGGCGGCAAGGACGACTATCACTGGATTCACGTGCCGGTCGGCTACCTCTACTGCATTGGCAATCCGCGCACGGACTGGCTGTACAAGACCCAAGCCGAGCCCGGTCTGAACGGCCGCGCGCTGTCGTATCCGCGTGGGCGCGTGCTCGGCGGCAGTTCGTCGATCAACGGCATGATCTATATGCGCGGGCAGCGCGAAGACTACGACGAGTGGGCGCGCGTGACGAACGACAGCACGTGGTCCTGGAACGCGGTGCTGCCCGTCTTCAGGCGCAGCGAAGATCACCACGGCGGCGCCAATGAAGCACACGGCGCGGGCGGACCGTGGCGGGTCGAAAAGCAGCGCCTCAAATGGAAGATTCTCGAAGAGTTCGCGCAAGCCGCGCAGCAAATCGGCATTCCTTCCACCGACGATTTCAATCGCGGCGACAACACGGGTGTCGGCTACTTCGATGTCAATCAGAAGCGCGGCATTCGCTGGAACGCGTCGAAGGCTTTTTTGCGGCCCGCGTTGAAGCGCGGCAATCTCACGGTGATCACCGGTGCCCACACGCAGCGCGTCGTGTTCGACGGCCGCCGCTGCACCGGTGTCGAATATCGCGGCGGCGACGTTGACTATCTCGCCAAAGCGCGTTGCGAAGTGATCGTTTGTGCAGGCGCGGTCAACTCGCCGCAACTGCTCGAGTTGTCCGGTGTCGGCAATGGTGCGCGTCTGCGTGATCTCGGCATCGAGATCGTTCAGGACCTGCGCGGCGTCGGCGAAAACCTGCAGGACCATCTGCAGTTGCGCATGGCCTATCAGGTGCAAGGCGTGCGCACGCTCAATACGATGTCTGCACACTGGTGGGGCAAGCTGATGATCGGCATGCGGTACGCGTTGTTTCAGAGCGGACCGATGTCGATGTCGCCGTCGCAACTCGGCGCGTTCGCGAAGTCCGACGCCGACGATCGCTCGTTGACGCGACCCGATCTCGAGTATCACGTGCAGCCTTTGTCGCTCGATCGCTTCGGCGAACCGCTGCATCGCTTCAATGCGTTCACGGCTTCCGTGTGTCAGTTGCGCCCCACGTCGCGCGGCAGCATTCATATCGCGTCGGCCGATGCTGCTGCGCCACCGTTGATCGCGCCGAATTATCTGTCGACTGAGTACGACCGGCACGTTGCCGCGAACGCGCTGCGTCTCACGCGTCGCATCGTCGCGGCACCCGCGCTCGCGCGCTATCAGCCGCGGGAGATCCTGCCCGGTCCGCAGTACCAGAGCGAAGAAGAATTGCAGCAGGCCGCGGGCGCGGTCGGCACGACGATCTTCCATCCGGTCGGCACATGCCGCATGGGCACGACCGACGATCCCGCCGCGGTCGTCGACAACCGGCTACGCGTAATCGGAGTCGAGGGCTTGCGCGTCGTCGATGCATCGGTGATGCCCAACATCACCTCGGGCAACACCAATTCGCCGACGTTGATGATCGCCGAGCGCGCGAGCGACATGATCCGCGAGGATCGTCGCGCGCGCGTGGGCGGCAGCATGGCCGCGCAAACGGGAGTTGCCGCGTCGATGTCGGCTGTGTGACATCTGCGTGACCACATTGCTCATGTTTTGCGCCGCGCACGCGACGCGTGTCAACGCGCGTTAGACGCGCACGGCGCGGGCCTCCTTCACTAAGTGCAAATCCCAATGATTGCGCTGCATCATTGGCGCGACAATGGCAGCCATGCTGCGTGCCACGCCGTGGACTACGGTCCGGAATGGTGCAGCACGCCAAGGAGCGCCAAGGGGTGCCGCCAAAATAACAAGTCGCGCAGAGCTTCGCGCGGAAAGATCGTAATGCTTCGCCTTACTCCGTATGGAAGGGAACATGATTCTCGGCGATACGATTCTCGAAACGCGGGGCCTCACCCGTGAGTTCAAAGGCTTTGTCGCCGTGAACGGGGTGAACCTGCGCGTGCGCCGTGGCTCGATCCATGCGCTGATCGGCCCCAACGGAGCGGGCAAGACCACCTGCTTCAACCTGCTCACCAAATTTCTCGAGCCCACCGCGGGCCAGATCGTTTTCAACGGCGTCGATATCACCGGCGAACGTCCCGCGCAGATCGCGCGGCGCGGCATCATTCGTTCGTTCCAGATTTCCGCGGTGTTTCCGCATCTGACAGCATTGCAGAATGTGCGAATCGGGTTGCAGCGCTCGCTCGGCACCGCGTTTCACTTCTGGAAGAGCGAACGTACTTTGCGGCGTCTGAACGATCGCGCAATGGATCTGCTGACCCAGGTCGGCCTGACCGATTTCGCCGATGTATTGACGGTCGAGCTTGCATACGGCCGCAAGCGCGCGCTCGAAATCGCGACCACGCTCGCAATGGAACCGGAGCTGATGCTGCTCGACGAGCCGACGCAAGGCATGGGTCATGAGGACGTCGACCGCGTGACCGCGCTGATCAAAAAAGTATCGGCGGGCCGCACGATCCTGATGGTCGAGCACAACATGAATGTGATCGCCGGTATCTCCGACACCATCACCGTGCTGCAACGGGGTGAAGTGCTCGCCGAGGGCAGCTACGCGGAAGTGTCGAAGAATCCGCTCGTGATGCAAGCCTACATGGGCAGCGCCGACGCGGCGCTCGCCGGAGCCCACGCATGAATACGACGGTCGAGCGCGAAGGCCTCGAAGCGAACGAAACGAAAAGCGGCGCACCCGCGCTGGAAATCGCGGGACTGCAAGCCTGGTACGGGGAATCCCACATTCTGCACGGCGTCGATCTGTCGGTCGGCCGCGGCGAAGTCGTGACGCTGCTCGGCCGCAATGGCGCGGGCCGCACCACGACGCTGCGCGCGATCATGGGCCTCACGGGCCGCCGTACCGGCTCGATCCGTATCGACGGACGCGAAACGATCGGCCTGCCCACGCATCGCATCGCGCATTGCGGTATCGGCTATTGCCCGGAAGAGCGCGGCATTTTTTCGAGCCTGTCGTGCGAGGAAAATCTGCTGCTGCCGCCGCCCGTCGGCGACAAGGCGCACATGATGTCGCTCGAGGAAATCTACGCGATGTTCCCGAATCTGCGTGAGCGGCGCATGAGTCAGGGCACGCGCCTCTCAGGCGGCGAACAGCAGATGCTCGCGGTCGCGCGGATTCTGCGTACCGGCGCGAATCTGCTGCTGCTCGACGAAATCTCGGAAGGGCTCGCGCCCGTGATCGTTCAGGCGCTCGCGCGCATGATCGTCACGCTGAGGGCGCGCGGCTATACGATCGTGATGGTCGAGCAGAACTTCCGTTTCGCCGCGCCGCTCGCGGATCGTTTCTATGTGATGGAGCACGGCATGATCGTCGAGCGTTTCGGGGCGAGCGAGCTCGAAGGCAAGATGCCGGTGCTACACGATTTACTGGGCGTGTAGATGCGGACACACACGCCCGACTGCCTCTGATAACCACAAACGAAGAACCAGGAGACACGCATGAAAAAGAACCCACTCGCGCGGCTTGCCTCACTCTGTTTCGCGGTCGCCGCCGGCACCGCGCTCACGCTGGGCAGCGCGCAAGCGGCCGACGATGCCGTGAAGATCGGCTTCATTACTGATATGTCGGGGCTGTACGCGGATATCGACGGGCAGGGCGGTCTCGAAGCGATTCGGATGGCGGTCGCCGACTTCGGCGGCAAGGTCAACGGTAAGCCGATCACGGTGCTGTACGCGGATCACCAGAACAAGGCGGACATCGCGGCGTCGCGGGCTCGCGAATGGTTCGACCGCGACGGCGTCGACATGGTGGTCGGCGGCACGAACTCGGCGACCGCGCTGTCGACGAACACCGTCGCGGGCGAGAAGCACAAGATCTATATCAGCGTCGGCGCCGGCGCCGATACGTTGACCAACGAGCAATGCACGCCGTACACGATCCACTACGCCTACGACACGACCGCGCTCGCGAACGGCACAGGCTCGGCCGTGACGAAGCAGGGCGGCAAGACCTGGTACTTCCTGACCGCCGACTACGCTTTCGGCAAGGCGCTCGAAAAAGCGACCTCGGAGGTCGTGAAGGCGAACGGCGGCCAGGTGCTCGGCGCGGTGCGTCATCCGCTGTCGGCGTCGGACTTCTCGTCGTTCCTGCTGCAGGCGCAGGCGTCGAAGGCGCAGATCCTCGGCCTCGCGAACGCGGGCGGCGACACGATCAACGCGATCAAGGCCGCGAAGGAATTCGGCATCACCAAGACGATGAAGCTCGCCGCGCTGCTGATGTTCATCGACGACGTGCACAGCCTCGGTCTTGAAACGACGCAAGGTCTCGTGTTGACCGACAGCTGGTACTGGAACAAGGACGCCGAGACGCGTAAGTGGTCGCAGCGCTACTTCGACAAGATGAAGAAGATGCCGTCGAGCCTGCAGGCTGCCGACTACTCGGCGACGATGAACTATCTGAAGGCGGTGCAGGCGGTGGGCTCGACCGATCCGGACAAGGTGATGGCGCAGTTGCACAAGACGAAGATCGACGACTTCTACGCGAAGGGCTACATCCGTCAGGACGGCAGCATGATCCACGACATGTACCTGATGCAGGTGAAGACGCCGGCCGAATCGAAGGAGCCGTGGGATTACTACAAGATCACTGCGACGATTCCGGGCGATCAGGTCTTCACGACCAAGGCGCAGACCCGCTGCGCGCTGTGGAAGTAAGCGCCGGCGCAGTAAGCGGTCGAGGACCGCGCAGACCTGAGAGAACCGCCGGCGGTGCAGGGGCACGCGCTGGCGGCGAACCGTTTCAGATGCCGCACGTGATGAGCAGCGTCGCCGCTCGTCGCGTGCCGGCCGGATCGTGCGTCACCGATCTCACCTTGACGATGGCTTGAAGGGCTAAGGGCTTCAATGGACATCTTTGGCGTTCCGCTACCGGCGATGCTGAGCCAGCTTCTGCTCGGGCTCGTGAACGGCTCGTTCTACGCGATTTTGAGCCTCGGGCTGGCGATTATTTTCGGCCTGCTCAACGTGATCAACTTCGCGCATGGCGCGCTGTTCATGCTCGGGGCGATGCTCGCGTGGATGGGGCTGTCGTATTTCAATCTGCCGTACTGGGCGATGCTCGTGCTCGCGCCGCTGATCGTCGGGCTGGTCGGCGTCGTGATCGAGCGCTCGATGCTGCGCTGGCTGTACAAGCTCGATCATCTGTATGGCCTGTTGCTGACGTTTGGCCTCACTCTCGTGATCGAAGGCGTGTTCCATTCGATCTACGGCTCGTCGGGTCAGCCGTACGACGTGCCCTCGGTGCTGTCGGGCGCGACCAATCTCGGCTTCATGTATCTGCCGAACTATCGCGCGTGGGTGGTCGTTGCGTCGCTCGTCGTGTGCTTTGCGACCTGGTTCGTGATCGAGAAGACGCGGCTTGGCGCGTACCTGCGCGCGGGCACCGAAAATCCGAAGCTCGTCGAGGCGTTCGGCGTCAACGTGCCGCTGATGATTACGCTGACCTACGGCTTCGGCGTCGCGCTCGCGGCGTTTGCCGGCGTGCTTGCCGCGCCGGTGATTCAGGTCTCGCCGCTGATGGGCCAGTCAATGATCATCACCGTGTTCGCAGTGGTCGTGATCGGCGGGATGGGCTCGATCATGGGCTCGATTCTGACCGGCCTGATGCTCGGCGTCGTCGAGGGACTCACGCGGGTGTTCTACCCCGAAGCGTCGGCGACCGTCGTCTTCGTGATCATGGCGCTCGTGCTGCTCGTGCGTCCGGCGGGTCTTTTCGGCAGGGAAAAATGATGCAGAGAAAAGTGCTCTACGGTCTGCTGCTGATCGTGCTGCTCGCGGTGCCGGTGCTCGGCATCTATCCGCTCTTCGTGATGAAGGTGCTGTGCTTCGCGCTGTTCGCGGGCGCCTTCAATCTGCTGATCGGCTATACGGGCTTGCTGTCCTTCGGTCATGCGATGTTTCTCGCGTCGGCCGGTTACGTGACCGGCTATGCGATGCAGACGCTCGGCTTTTCGCCGGAGCTCGGCGTGCTGAGCGGCACCGCGGCGGCGACGCTGCTTGGACTCGTCGTCGGCTTCTTCGCGATCCGCCGTCAGGGTATCTACTTCGCGATGGTGACGCTCGCGCTCGCGCAGATGGTCTACTTCGTGTTCTTGCAGACGCCGTTCACGCACGGGGAAGACGGCCTGCAAGGGGTGCCGCGCGGCAAGCTGTTCGGCGTGCTCGATCTCTCTTCGGACGTCGCGCTGTATTTCGTCGTGCTCGCGGTGATCGTCGCGGCTTTCCTGCTGATCGTGCGGATCGTGCATTCGCCGTTCGGGCAGGTGCTCGTCGCGATCAAGGAAAACGAGCCCCGCGCGGTATCGCTCGGCTATGACACTGATCGTTTCAAGCTGCTCGCATTCATTTTGTCGGCCGGCATCGCGGGTCTCGCGGGTTCGCTGAAGGTGCTGGTGCAGGGCTTCGAAACACTCAGCGATGCCTATTGGACAATGTCCGGACTCGTGATCCTGATGACGCTGGTGGGCGGCATGGGCACGCTGTTCGGCCCATTGCTCGGGGCCGCGCTGATCGTGTCGCTCGAAGACAGGCTCGGCGATATCGGCTCGGCGCTCGCGTCGATGACCGGCATCGACTGGTTCCGCTCGCTGGGTGAGTCGGTGACGATCGTCACGGGCCTGATTTTTATCGCGTGTGTGCTGGCGTTCCGGCGTGGCATCGTCGGTGAGATCGTCGCGCGAGTGCGGCCGTTGCGGGCCTGAGATAGGCCGCTCGATCCCGCCCGCGAGGTCGCGAACTTGATGCAGTGCGGTACGCCATTGCTTCGGTATCCGATCTAGTTGGACCTCGCGCTGAAAGCGCGCCGAATCAAGCAATTGAGCGAAGCCGCGGCAAACAATGTGACGAAATGGACCGAGCGCGCCCCAATCGGGTGCCGCAGTGCACCACTAGGGTAATTGCTAGTTGTTACTGCTTAGGTGGTCGTTTAATCTTCATGCAGTTCTGATGCACCACGAATTTGCAGGTGGAGAACGAGGAGACAATTGAGGCACTCAGTGCCCAGAAGAAAGCGCTGTTGGATTGATATCCAACAGCGCTTTTTTTATTGTTTTTTGAACCTTGTCCGGCGCAATGTCCCGGTTATTTCGCGAGCCATTTTTTATTGTGCGTAAGCCGCGGCATGTCAACGTCAGAAGCCTGCGAATCGCTTGCGACACCGCACTTGCGTCCGATAAACTCGCTATTCACCGACCACTGGGTTGGCAATCAAATCCGTGGATCTTATTGCATTAAATAACGGGGCTAATAGAGGAGCAGGATGAAGTCGGCATTGCGTTGGATCAGCGCGGCATTAGTCGCCACTGGAGTTTCGGCCGCGTGGAGCGGCCATGCATTCGCGGACGTGAAAATCGGCGTTACCGTGTCGGCAACAGGGCCGGCCGCTTCGCTCGGCATTCCGGAAAAGAACACGATTGCGTTGCTGCCGAAAGAAGTGGCAGGCCAAAGGATCGATTACATCGTTCTCGACGACGCAACCGATTCCACCCAGGCGGTCAAGAACGCCCGCAAGCTCACTAGCGAAGACCACGTCGATGCGCTGATCGGTTCGACCGTCGTGCCGAACTCGCTCGCCATGATCGACATCGCCGCCGAAACTTCCACGCCGATGATCTCGCTGGCCGCGGCCGCGGGCATCGTCGAGCCGATGGATACGAAGCGCGCATGGGTCTTCAAGACGCCGCAAAACGACATCCTGATGGCTACCGCGATTGCGCAGCATATGGCCAATCACGGCGTGAAATCGGTCGCGTTCATCGGCTTTTCCGACGCGTACGGCGAGAGCTGGTTCAAGGAATTCAGCAAGGCCGCTGATCTCGCGAAGATCAAGATCGTCGCGAACGAGCGCTTCGCGCGCAACGACGCATCGGTCACAGGCCAGGTGCTGAAGATGATGTCGCAGAACCCGGACGCGGTGCTGATCGCCGGTGCCGGCACGCCAGCGGCGCTGCCGCAAAAAACGCTGAAAGAGCGCGGCTATAAAGGCAAGTACTACCAGACGCACGGCGTCGCGAACAACGACTTCCTGCGCGTGTGCGGCAAGGATTGCGAAGCCACGTGGCTGCCCGCCGGCCCGCTGCTGGTCGCTGAGCAACTGCCTGATGCGAATCCGGTGAAGAAGAGCGCGCTCGCGTACAAGCACGCGTATGAAATCGCGTATGGCGCCGGCTCGGTGTCGACGTTTGGAGGTCACGCATGGGACGCGGGTCTACTGTTGCAGCATGCGATCCCGCTCGCGTTGAAGAAGGGCCAGCCGGGCACGCCAGCATTTCGCGAGGCGCTGCGCGCCGCGCTCGAAAGCACGAAAGATCTGCCCGCGTCGCACGGCATCGTCAACATGAGCGCGCACGACCACGCAGGCCTGGATCAACGGGCGCGCGTGATGGTGCAGATCGCCGACGGCAAGTGGAAGCTCGCCGGCGACTGAGCGAAGGCTCTGCGCCACGGGACCTCATCGAAAAAGACGCGTGCAGTTGACGCGTCTTTTTTTATTACCCGCGCGAGGCGTCCAGATCGCGCAAACCGCGCCGGAAAGGGAAAACCATGCTTGGCGTACCTGAACCCGCTGACTAAATTCACACACCCGGCTCGGCAAGCCGGCTTACAGATAGGCGCTTTTCAACGCGTTTGGAGACTCGCAATGAAAAAGACAAGCTATTGGGTACGCACCAGCATCGCGATGGTGTTGATGTGCGGCGCGGGGGCGGCATTCGCGCAGGTGAAGATCGGCGTCACGCTGTCGACGACGGGCCCAGCCGCATCGCTCGGGATTCCTGAGAAGAATACGATCGCGTTGCTGCCGAAGGAGATCGGCGGCAAGACCGTGCAGTACATCATTCTTGACGACGGGTCGGACACCAGCAAGGCCGTGCAGAACACGCACAAGCTGATCGATGAAGACCATGTCGACGCGATCATCGGCTCGACCGTCACACCCAATTCGCTCGCGATGCTCGACCCCGCCGCTGAGGGCAAGACGCCGGTGATCTCGCTCGCGGCATCGGCCGCGATCATCCAGCCGATGGATGCGAAGCGCGCATGGGCGTTCAAGCCACCGCAAAACGACAGCCTGATGGCCGATGCGATCGCCGATTACATGCAGCGTCACGGCGTGAAGACGGTCGGCTTCATCGGCTTCTCGGACGCATACGGCGACAGCTGGAACACGACGTTCGACGCCGCGGCGAAAGCGCATAACCTGAAGATCGTGTCGAACGAGCGCTTCGCCCGCACCGATGCATCGGTGACCGGCCAGGTGTTGAAGACGATGGGCGCGAATCCCGACGCGGTGCTGATCGCGGGCTCGGGCACGCCGTCGGCGCTGCCGGCCAAAACGCTGAAGGAGCGTGGCTACAAGGGCAAGATCTATCAGACGCATGGCGTCGCGAACAACGACTTCCTGCGCGTGTGCGGCAAGGATTGCGAAGGCGAGTTGCTGCCGGCCGGTCCGATTCTGGTCGCCGATCAATTGCCGGACTCGAACCCGGTGAAGAAGTCGTCGGAGGCCTATAAGAACGCGTACGAGAAGGCGTATGGCGCCGGTTCGGTCGCGACCTTCGGCGGTCACGCATGGGATGCCGGCGAGATGCTGCAGGCCGCGATTCCAGTCGCGCTGAAGACGGCGCAGCCGGGCACGCCCGAGTTCCGCGTGGCGCTGCGCAACGCGCTCGAAAACATCAAGGAGCTGCCGGTATCGCACGGCATCATGAACACCACGGCGACCGACCATAACGGTCTCGACCAGCGCGCGCGCGTGATGGTGCAGATCGTCGACGGCAAGTGGAAGCTGCAGAACGATTAAGACCATTTACAAAGACAACTAGCGGTACGCGCCTCTCGCGCAATTTGCGGTGCATGACGCCGCATTGCCATTGGGTTCGACGACAATGGTATCGACCGCCGCGCCGTGTCCCGGCGCGGCGGTTGTCTTTTCAGACATCGCAGGTCGATGGGCGGCTATTGGCCGCGCCGGCATGCCTGTTTCCCGTTTTTCCGATTTCGACGCTCAGGACGAGGAAGTATGGATCTATCAATTGCGGCGATCCTCGCGCAGGACGGCATCACGACCGGCGCGATCTACGCGCTGCTCGCGCTGGCGCTGGTGCTGGTGTTCTCCGTCACGCGGGTGATCTTCATCCCGCAAGGGGAGTTCGTGTCGTACGGTGCGTTGACGCTCGCCGCACTGCAAACGCAGAAGTTTCCCGCGACCTGCTGGCTGCTGATGGCGATGGGCGCCGCCTGTTTCGTCGTCGAGACGGCGGACGTACTGCGGCACGCGGGGCGGCGCCGTCATGCGGCGCGCGCGCTGCCTGTGCTCGCAGGGAAGTACCTGCTGTTTCCGATCGCGGTCTACGCGCTCACGCGCGGCATCTTCCTGCAGCCGCTGCCGATGATCGTGCAGATCGCGCTGACGCTCCTGATCGTGATTCCGATGGGCCCGTTCGTTTATCGGCTCGCGTATGAGCCGATCGCTGAGGCGACCACGCTGCTGCTGTTGATCGTCGCGGTGGCTGTACATTTCGCGATGGTCGGTCTCGGCCTCGTGATGTTCGGCGCTGAAGGTTCGCGCACCAACGCGTTTTCCGATGCGACGTTCAGCATCGGCACGTTGTCGATCTCCGGACAGAGCCTGTGGGTGATCGGCACCGCGGTCGCGCTGATCGGTGCGCTTTATTTGTACTTCGATCGTTCGATCTCGGGCAAGGCGTTGCGCGCGACGTCGGTGAACCGGCTCGGCGCGCGGCTCGTCGGTATCGGCACGACGCAGGCGGGACGCCTTGCGTTCACGCTCGCGGCAGGACTCGGCGCGCTGTGCGGCATCCTCGTCGCGCCGCTCACGACGATCTACTACGACTCGGGCTTCCTGATCGGTCTTAAAGGCTTCGTGGGCGCGATCATCGGCGGTCTGGTCAGCTATCCGCTCGCGGCGGCCGGCTCGATTCTCGTCGGACTGCTCGAGTCGTATTCGTCGTTCTGGGCCAGCGCTTATAAGGAAGTGATCGTGTTCACGCTAATCATCCCGGTGCTGCTGTGGCGCAGTCTCGCGAGCCCGCACGCCGAAGAGGAACAGGAGTGACGCGATGAAACGGATCATGCAAAAGAAGTTCTTCTGGTTGTTCCTCGTGGTGCTGTTCGCGCTGCCGGTATTGCCATATCCGATCCATGTGCCCGAGTACTGGGTCACGCTGCTGAACTACATCGGCCTGTATTCGATCGTCGCGATCGGCCTCGTTCTGTTGACCGGTATCGGTGGAATGACGAGCTTCGGGCAGGCGGCGTTCGTCGGCATCGGCGCCTATGCAACCGCGTATCTGACCACGAACTTCGGCGTGTCGCCGTGGCTCGCATTGATCGCGGGCGTGATCGTGACCGCAGTAGTCGCGCTGATGCTCGGTCTCGTGACGATGCGCCTGTCCGGTCACTTCCTGCCGCTCGGCACGATTGCGTGGGGGCTCGCGCTGTTCTACCTGTTCGGCAATCTCGACATGCTCGGCAAGTACGACGGCATTAACGGCATTCCGGTGCTGAATGTTTTTGGGATCAACCTGGAGTCCGGCCGCCACATCTATTACCTGATCTGGGCGGCCGTGCTCGGTGCGGTCGTCTCTGTTCAGAATCTGCTTAATAGTCGACCGGGTCGCGCGATCCGCGCGCTGCGCGGCGGTGGTTTGATGGCCGAGGCGATGGGCGTCAACACCGGCTGGATGCGCGTCGTGATCTTCGTCTACGCGGCGGTGCTCGCGTCGGTGTCGGGTTTTCTATACGCGCACCTGCAGCGCGCGGTGAATCCGACGCCGTTCGGCCTGAACCACGGCATCGAGTTTCTGTTCATGGCGGTGGTGGGCGGCGTCTCGCACGTGTGGGGCGCGGTCCTCGGCGCGGCGATCCTGACCGTGCTGCAGGATTATCTTCAGACGCTGCTGCCGAAGCTGCTCGGCGAGAACGGCAACTTCGAGGTGATCGTGTTCGGCATCATCATGGTGCTGTTGCTTCAGTACGCGCGGCAAGGCGTGTGGCCGTTCGTCGCGCGCTTTTTTCCGCGCGGGCCGCGTGCGCATCTCGCCGATCGTGCCGAGCCTCTGCCGCAGCGCGATAAGCCGCAGGCGGGCGAGGATCTGCTGACGGTGAACAAGGCGCGCAAGCAGTTCGGCGGTCTGGTCGCGGTGAACGACGTGAGCTTCGATGTGAAAGCGGGGCAGATCATCGGGCTGATCGGGCCGAACGGCGCGGGGAAGTCGACGACGTTCAATCTCGTAACCGGTGTGCTACAGGCGACGAGCGGCGAGGTGAGATTCCGCGGCGAGCGCATCGATGCACTCAGTGCACGTGAAATCGTCAGGCGGGGCATCGGCCGGACGTTCCAGCACGTGAAGCTGCTGCCGGGCATGACCGTGCTGGAGAACGTCGCGATCGGGGCACACTTGCGCGGTCATGCGGGTGTGTGGCGCAGCATCGTGCGGCTGAACAGCGCGGAAGAGGCGCGACTCATGGCCGAGGCTGCGCGGCAGATTCGCCGCGTCGGCCTTGAACAGCATATGTATGACGAAGCGGGCAGCCTCGCGCTCGGCCAGCAACGGATTCTCGAAATTGCGCGCGCGCTGTGCTGCGACCCGACCTTGCTTCTGCTCGACGAGCCGGCCGCTGGTCTGCGCTATCAGGAAAAGCTTCGACTCGCCGAACTGCTGCGCAGGCTGAGGGCGGAAGGGATGAGCGTGCTGCTCGTCGAACACGACATGGACTTCGTGATGAATCTGACGGACCGGCTCGTGGTGATGGAATTCGGCACGCGGATCGCCGAGGGTTTGCCGCAGGAAGTGCAGCAGGATCCGGCGGTACTCGAAGCGTATCTGGGTGGGGTGGAATGATGGCGACCGCGATGACGACCGGTGTGGCGGCGGCGGGGCCGATTCTCGAAGTGCATCACTTGTCGGTCCGCTATGGCAAGGTCGAGGCGCTGCACGATGCCGCGATCAGGGTCGGGGCGGGGCAGATCGTCTCCGTGATCGGCCCGAACGGCGCAGGCAAGTCGACACTGCTAAATGCGATCATGGGTGCACTGCCGGCTTCCGGCCATGCGAACGGCGCGATTACCTACCAAGGCGACGACGTCAGCGCCATGCCGGTCGAAAGGCGCGTTGCGCTGGGTATGTGTTTGGTGCCGGAAAAGCGCGAGCTGTTCGCGTCGATGACGGTCGAAGACAATCTCCTGCTGGGTGCTTATCGGCGCAAGCGGGCAGGCGAGCGCAACTTTCTCGATCAACTCCAACCGGTGTTCGAGCTGTTTCCGCGGCTGAAGGAGCGGCGCAAGCAGGCGGCCGGCACGCTTTCTGGCGGCGAGCGACAGATGCTCGCCGTCGGGCGCGCGCTGATGGGCAAACCCGATCTGCTGATGCTAGACGAACCCAGTCTTGGTCTCGCACCGCTAATCGTGAAGGAAATCTTCCACATCATCAGCGCGTTACGGCAGACGGGCGTCGCGACGCTGCTGATCGAACAGAACGCGCGCGCCGCATTGCAGATATCGGATTACGGCTATGTGCTGGAAACCGGCGAGCTGGCGCTGGAAGGGGCCGCGACCGACCTCGCGCAGAATCCTCGGGTAATCGAAACCTATCTGGGCCTCGCCAAAAGAGTCGCGTAAGCCCGCATTGTTCGCTAGTCGGTGGCTCTCGAAGCGGTGTGTTTCACGTGAAACACACCGCTTTTTATCGTTCACCGTCCGGACGAAATTCGGGCCGAAACCGAACCCGTTATAATTCGCCCATACATTCCTTTAAAGGCTCACGCGACGATCTGGCGTGAGATCCCGCGATGCTTTTTCCCACAGAATTTGACGTAATTGTCGTCGGCGGCGGTCATGCCGGCACCGAAGCCGCTTTGGCATCGGCGCGCATGGGCAATAAAACGCTACTTTTGACCCATAACATCGAGACGCTCGGGCAGATGAGCTGCAATCCGTCGATCGGCGGCATTGGAAAGGGACATCTGGTCAAGGAAGTCGACGCGCTCGGCGGCGCCATGGCGGCTTCAACCGACGAAAGCGGCATCCAGTTCCGTATCCTCAATTCGTCGAAAGGACCTGCCGTTCGTGCGACCCGCGCCCAAGCCGACCGTGTGCTGTACAAGGCGGCAATCCGCCATCGTCTGGAGAATCAGCCGAATCTCTGGCTATTTCAGCAGGCGGTCGACGATCTGATGGTCGAGGGTGATCGCGTCGTCGGCGCCGTCACGCAGGTCGGCATTCGTTTCCGCGCGCGCGCGGTGGTGCTAACGGCCGGTACGTTCCTCGACGGTAAGATTCACGTGGGGTTGAATAATTACACCGGTGGCCGCGCGGGCGATCCGGCCGCCATTTCGCTGTCGGCGCGATTGAAAGAGCTGAAGCTGCCGCAGGGGCGGCTCAAGACCGGGACGCCACCGCGCATCGATGGGCGCACGATCGACTATTCGCAACTCGAAGAGCAGCCGGGCGATCTCGATCCGGTGCCGGTGTTCTCGTTCCTCGGACGCGTGGAGCAGCACCCGCGCCAGGTGCCGTGCTGGGTGACGCATACGAATCAGCGGACGCACGACATTATCCGCGGCGGTCTCGATCGGTCGCCGATGTACACCGGCGTGATCGAAGGAGTGGGGCCGCGCTATTGCCCGTCGATCGAGGACAAGATTCATCGATTTGCATCGAAGGAATCGCATCAGATTTACCTCGAGCCGGAAGGCCTGACGACCAACGAGTTTTATCCGAACGGGATTTCGACGAGCCTGCCCTTCGACGTGCAGCTCGAACTGGTGCGCTCAATGCGCGGTCTCGAGCATGCACACATCCTGCGACCGGGCTACGCGATCGAGTACGACTATTTTGATCCGCGAGGGCTGAAGGCGTCGCTGGAAACCAAGGTGATCGGTGGGCTGTTCTTCGCTGGGCAGATCAATGGTACGACTGGCTATGAAGAGGCGGCGGCCCAAGGCGTTCTAGCCGGTATCAACGCCGGTCTGTACGTACAAGGCAAGAAGGCCTGGTGTCCGCGCCGCGATCAGGCTTATCTCGGCGTGCTCGTGGACGATCTGGTCACGCGCGGGGTGTCCGAGCCGTACCGCATGTTCACTAGCCGTGCGGAATATCGTCTGAGCTTAAGAGAAGACAATGCCGACATGCGGCTGACCGAGATCGGCCGGGAACTGGGTGTGGTCGACGACGCCCGCTGGGACGCCTTCAATCGCAAACGTGACGCTGTTTCACGTGAAACACAGCGGCTGCGTTCGACTTGGGTCAATCCTAAGACGTTAGCTGCGGATGAAGCGACCGCCCTGTTAGGCAAGCCGATCGACCACGAATACAGTCTCGCGGACCTGCTGCGTCGTCCGGGCGTCAGCTACGATGGCGTCTGCGGACTGCGTGACGGTACTTGCGGCGCGCCTGAGGCGCTCGCGGAAGATCCGGTGCTGCTCGCGCAGATTAAGGAACAAATCGAAATCGGTGTCAAATACCAGGGCTACATCGACCGACAGGCCGGCGAAATCGAACGCAACGAGGCGCACGAGAACACGCGTCTGCCAGAAGGGCTGGACTACGCCGAGGTCCGCGGGCTGTCGTTCGAGGCTCGTCAGAAGCTGATGCAGTTCCGGCCAGAAACGATTGGACAGGCGTCGCGCATTTCGGGGATCACGCCTGCCGCGATTTCGCTGCTGATGGTCCACCTGAAGCGCGGTCTCGGGCGTCGTCCGCCGAACCCCGCCGAACCCGGCGTCGACAGCGCGCCGGCGGTGCAATGACGGCAGCACAGAGGGGAATCGACCAGCATGCCCTGGCGTCGCTGCTGGCGATTGGTGCCCGCGAGCTTGGCTTGGAACTGAGCGACGAGCAACAGCGCAAGCTGCTCGATTACGTCGTTCTGCTTGCAAAGTGGAACAACGTGTACAACCTGACGGCGATCCGCGATCCGCGGCAGATGCTGATCCAGCACATCCTCGATTCGCTGTCGATCGTGCCGCATCTGGCGCCGCGCGGGCCGTCGTCAGTGCTCGACGTCGGTTCGGGCGGTGGTCTGCCGGGTATCGTACTCGCGATCGTGCTGCCCGGTTGGACTATCACGACGAACGATATCGTCCAGAAAAAGACGGCTTTTCAGGCACAGGCGAGAGCGGAACTGGGCCTGGGGAACCTGTCGGTTGTGACCGGCCGCGTCGAGACGCTGCAGCTTGGCGCCGAAGTAGCGGCAAAGTTCGACGTAATCGTCTCGCGCGCATTCGCAGAACTCGCGGATTTCGTTACACTGGCCCGTCATCTGGTTGCCGACCAGGGTGCTATCTGGGCGATGAAGGGTGTGCGGCCAGATGGCGAAATCGGGCGGCTACCGGCGGGTGCTCACGTGGAGCAGATCATCCGGCTGGACGTGCCGATGCTCGACGCCGAGCGACATCTGATCGAGGTGCGGGTGCACGCCGAAAGCTGACGGCCGCCGCGGCCTCGAAGCACTCTCAACGACTTTCACTTCATCAAGCAGCAAAAGGGACACACCAACGATGGCAAAAATCTTCTGCGTTGCGAACCAGAAGGGCGGCGTCGGCAAGACGACTACCGCAGTCAATCTGGCCGCGAGCCTGGCAGCGCAGGGACAGCGAGTCCTTCTCATCGATTTGGACCCGCAAGGCAATGCCACGATGGGCAGCGGTATCGACAAGGCCGAATGTGCCAACACGGTCTACGAGGTGCTCGTCGACAACCTGCCGGTGGCCGATGCACGCGTGCGGCCCGAGGCGGTCGGCTACGACGTGGTGCCCGCCAACCGAGAGCTCGCGGGCGCCGAGGTCGAACTCGTTAGCATGCAGAATCGCGAGCGTCAGCTGAAGACGGCGCTCGCGGCGGTCGAGGGCGAATACGATTTTGTGCTGATCGATTGCCCGCCTGCTTTGTCGCTGCTGACGCTCAACGGGCTGTGCGCCGCGCACGGCGTAGTCATTCCGATGCAGTGCGAATACTTCGCGCTCGAAGGGCTGTCCGATCTCGTCAACACGATCAAGCAGGTTCACGCGAATCTGAATCGCGACCTCAAAGTGATCGGTTTGCTGCGCGTGATGTTCGATCCGCGCATCACGTTGCAGCAGCAAGTCTCAGATCAATTGAAAGAGCATTTCGGCGACAAGGTCTTCGACGTGGTGATTCCACGCAACGTGCGACTGGCCGAGGCGCCCAGCTACGGGCTACCCGGTGTGGTGTTCGACAGGGCGTCGCGTGGCGCGCAGGCGTACGTGCAGTTCGGCGTCGAAATGATTGAGCGGGTGCGCGCGCTGAATGACGCGCCCCAAGCATCCTAAGCGGATCGAGGAAGCACGATGAACGCAGTAGCAAGAAAGAAGGGACTGGGGCGTGGTCTGGAGGCCTTGCTTGGCGGCACCGCGGATATCACCGAGGCGGTGGTGATCGACGGCGCGCCGCATGTGCTTCCGTTAGGCAAGATGCAGGCGGGCAAATACCAGCCGCGCACGCGCATGGACGAAGGCGCGCTGCAGGAACTCGCGGCAAGCATCCGTGCGCAAGGACTCATGCAGCCGATCCTCGTGCGTCCGATTGCGGCGGACCGCTACGAGATCATCGCGGGAGAGCGGCGTTTTCGCGCGGCGCGTCTCGCGGGCCTCGACGAGGTGCCGGTGCTTGTAAAGGACGTGCCCGACCAGGCCGCCGCGGCGATGGCGCTGATCGAAAATATTCAGCGCGAGGATCTGAACCCGCTCGAAGAGGCTCAGGGGATCCAGCGCCTGCTCGACGAATTCAATTTCACGCATGAGCAAGCGGCGGAATCGGTGGGACGCTCGCGAAGCGCGGTGTCTAACCTGCTGCGTCTGCTGAACCTCGCGACGCCGGTACAGACGATGCTGCTCGCCGGTGATCTGGACATGGGGCACGCTCGCGCGCTGCTCGCCGTCGATGCCGCGACGCAGATCACGCTGGCCAACCAGGTCGTGAACAAGCGTCTGTCCGTGCGCGAGACCGAAAAGCTGGTCGCGACGACCACGAAGGTGACGCCGGCGCTCAAGGCGCGCGCGAATCCGGATGGCGGTCGCGACACGCGACGGCTGGAAGAGGAACTGTCGGACCTGCTGTCGGCGACGGTGAAAATCAAACTCGGCCGACGTGGTCGCGGCCAGGTGCTCGTGGACTTCGGGGATCTGGACGCGTTGGAGGGGATTCTGGTCCGCCTGCGCGGGAGCGCGGACGTCTGACCGGGGATTGGCGCTAGACAGCGAAGGGTGGCGAACGGCTGACGGGCTGCGCAGCATGATTAGCCCGCGAGCCGGTTTACCTAGTGCGAGCGATTGCCGTGGATTCCTAAATTAGCTGATGCCCAAATAATCAGGAATCCTTGGTTCGAGCGCTTGATATCCAGGAGCCAACCATCGGTCATCGCCTGCATCACAAGACCGTCGATCAGCCTCGAACCTTGCGGCCAAAAGACGATTCAGGCCGATAGATGAGCTGCGCCGCTCAGCCCTTTAAAAAGGGTACCTTGTTGCAATTTCGACACGTCCGCCACCGCATTGAAATGGCCTGACAATGGACTTCGATCCATGCGATTTCCGGCAAGCGTTTTGCGGCCCCCGTCCCGCCTTACATTTGATGTGTTTAGCGCTGGCTACCACGGGTTTTATCGCATCGTGAAGACACGTTTCACGCCTTTATAGGCTGGCCTAAAGTCTTGAATTGCCTGCAACTATCGCTTACAATCGCCCGGATTTAATTGCACGGCAACCACGTAAGCGCTGCGTAAACTCGCGGGCTGAACGAGACTTTCGGAACATTGCGATGGCGGGTAAAACGTCGAATCTGTCGCCGGAGACCGGTGACGACAGACACCGCGCTGAACGCTCCGTATCCGATACGTCCGCCGGTCGGCAGTTCGATCCGGGCGAAGCGTGGGATGACGCGCAGGAAGATAACAATATCGTTCCGCTCACGCGGGCCGAGGCGGAAAAGCTGTTTGGTCCCGGCGTGGGTCGTCCGTCGCGCGTGACGCCGTTCAGGGTCGTCGCGGCGCAAATGGTCTTGTCCCTCGTTGTGACGCTGTTGTGGTGGCTGTTCTACAAGCCGCCGGGCGTTGCTGCGCTGTCCGCGTTCCTGGGGGGAGCGATCTGCTGGGTGCCGGGCGCGTTGTTCGCGGCGCGACTGAAAAAGCAGGGCGGCGCCGAGACCGTGATGAGCTGGATGGTCGGCGAAGCACTCAAGATGGGGACAACGATTGCGATGTTTGTGGCAATCGCCTTCTGGTATCACGACGTACGCTGGATTCCGCTTCTCGTGACGTACCTCATCGCGCTGAAGACTTATTGGATCGCCTTGGCGTGGCGCTAAGGTAGCAGCACAAAAAATAGCAGCAAAAAGAATTTAAGGCCGGCGCATAGTGCCGGCACGAGTGTGCGGATGAGACACAGCCCGCACCCGGCGCGCTCCCGCAATACGGTATTTCGGCGGGAGCGGCCTCGAACGATTTTCGACAATTTGGGTGGCTTTAACGATATGGCAGCTAGCGAAGGCACGCGCGCAATGGATCCGTCCGAGTACATCGCGCACCACTTGCAGAACTTTTCCACCGCACACCAGACGTCGATTTTCGACATCCATGTGTGGAATCTCGACACCCTTTTCTGGTCGATCGTGTGCGGCCTCGTCACGATCGTCTTGTTGCATCTGGCAGCCCGCAGGGCAACGTCCGGCGTGCCGGGTCGCTTTCAGTGCGCGATCGAAATGCTGGTCGAAATGGTCGAGGATCAATCGAAGGCCATGATCCACGGCTCGCGCACTTTCATTGCGCCGCTCGCGCTGACCGTGTTCGTCTGGGTCACGCTGATGAACTCGCTCGACTTCATTCCTGTCGACCTGCCGGGCCGTGTGATCGGCTGGCTGGGTCTCTCCGAAGCCATCCCGCACCACCGCATTGTGCCGACCGCCGACCTGAACGGCACGATCGGCATCGCGCTCGGCGTGTTCGTGCTGATGATTTACTACAACCTCAAGATCAAGGGCGCCGGCGGCTTCGTGCATGAGCTGCTGTCCGCTCCGTTCGGCGCGCATCCACTGCTGTGGATCCCCAACCTGGCACTGAACGTCATCGAGTTCGTCGCGAAGACGGTCTCGCTCGGCATGCGGTTGTTCGGCAACATGTATGCAGGCGAACTGTTGTTCCTGCTGATTGCCCTGCTCGGCAGCCTCTGGAGCTTCGGCGCGGACACGACGGTGCTTGGCTTCATCGGCCACGTGGTCGCCGGCACAGTGTGGTCGATCTTCCACATCCTGATCGTTCTGCTGCAGGCGTTCATTTTCATGATGCTGACGCTGGTGTACATCGGCCAGGCACACGACACGCATTAATCTGCGTTGTCGGCAAGGAATCGTAGTTTTTTAAATCCCAGTTCCAACCAGTTCTAAAAGACTTTTCACAAAGGAGTGATCATGCAAGCTTTCATCGCCAACATCCAGGGTCTGACCGCCATCGGTATCGGCATCATCATCGGCCTGGGTGCTATCGGCGCCTGTATCGGTATCGGTCTGATGGGCGGCAAGTACATCGAAGCATGTGCCCGTCAACCCGAACTGATGAACCCGCTGCAAACCAAGATGTTCCTGCTGGCTGGTCTGATCGATGCGGCGTTCCTGATTGGCGTTGGTGTGGCAATGCTGTTTGCGTTCGCGAACCCGCTGCTTTCGAAGCTGGCAGGCTGAGGTTCCTCGGAGGTTTGCGCCTGAGCTATAACAGGTAAAGGCGCAGGGCGGAACGGGTACTGGGGCGCTGATCGAGCAGAATCGATGAGCGCCTTGCCGTTTCACTTTCCGAACTAGCAACGTTTAAGGAAACACCGTGAATCTCAACGCAACCCTGTTTGCGCAAATGGTCGTGTTTCTGATCCTCGCGTGGTTCACGATGAAATTCGTGTGGCCGCCGCTGATCAACGCCATCGACGAGCGCGCGAAGAAGATCGCGGACGGGCTGTCCGCCGCTGAAAAGGGCAAGCAGGAACTCGAAGCCGCTCATAAGCGCGTCGACCAGGAACTGGCCCAGGCTCGCAACGACGGCCAGCAACGCATTGCCGACGCCGAAAAGCGCGCTGTCGCAGTCGCCGACGAAATCAGGGCTCAGGCGCAGGCCGAAGCCGCTCGCATCATCGCGCAGGCGAAGGCCGACGCGGATCAGCAGGTCGTGAAGGCGCGCGAGGCGCTACGTGGCGAAGTCGCTGCACTCGCTGTGAAGGGCGCTGAACAGATCCTGAAGCGCGAAGTCGACCAGGCAGCTCACGCTGACCTGCTGAATCAACTGAAAGCCGAGCTCTGATCATGGCCGAACTTGCAACCATCGCCCGTCCGTACGCGGAAGCGCTGTTTGGCGTGGCCGAAACCGGTGACATCGCCGCCTGGTCCACGCTCGTGCAGGAGCTGGCAGAGGTTGCGCGTCTGCCCGAAGTGCTGTCGATCGCCTCGAGCCCGAAAGTGAGCCGCGCCCAGGTTAGCGATCTGCTGCTGGCCGCGGTCAAGTCGCCGCTCAGGGACAATGCGCAAGCGAAGAATCTGGTGCAGATGCTGGTGGACAACCATCGCCTGCAGCTGCTGCCGGAAATCGCCTCGCAGTTCGAAGAGTTGAAGAACGCCCGCGAAGGAGCGGCAGATGTGCTGATCGTCAGCGCGTTCCCGCTCGAAGGTGCGCAGTTGAACGAACTCGTCGCAAGCCTCGAACGTAAGTTCAAGCGCAAACTGAAGCCGACGGTCGAAGTCGATCAGTCGTTGATCGGCGGCGTGCGCGTAACGGTCGGCGACGAAGTGCTCGATACCTCGGTCCGCGCGCGGCTCGCCAGCATGCAAACGGCCCTGACGGCCTGAAGTGCTTCGCGCTTTAGCGGCTGGCACGCAACAGAATTGACTATCAGGAGCGAATAATGCAACTCAATCCCTCTGAGATCAGCGAGCTGATCAAGAGCCGGATCCAGGGCCTTGACGCGAGCGCAGACGTTCGCAACCAGGGCACCGTGATCTCCGTGACCGACGGTATCGTGCGTATCCACGGGCTGTCGGAAGTGATGCAAGGCGAAATGCTCGAATTCCCGGGCAACACGTTCGGTCTCGCACTTAACCTCGAGCGCGACTCGGTCGGCGCTGTGATTCTGGGTGAATACGAACATATTTCGGAAGGCGACATCGTCAAGACGACGGGCCGCATTCTCGAAGTGCCGGTGGGTCCCGAACTGCTCGGCCGCGTGGTCGACACACTCGGCAACCCGATCGACGGCAAAGGCCCGATCAACGCGAAGAAGACCGATGCAATCGAAAAGATTGCTCCGGGCGTGATCTGGCGTAAGTCGGTTTCGGAACCGGTCCAGACCGGTCTGAAGTCGATCGACGCGATGGTGCCGATCGGCCGTGGCCAGCGCGAGCTGATCATCGGCGACCGTCAGTGTGGCAAGACCGCAGTCGCAGTCGACGCGATCATCAACCAGAAGGGCAAGAACCTCGTCTGTATCTACGTCGCGATCGGCCAGAAGGCTTCGTCGATCATGAACGTGGTGCGCAAGCTGGAAGAAACTGGCGCGCTCGAGTACACGATCGTCGTGGCCGCTTCGGCTTCGGAATCGGCCGCGATGCAATACCTCGCACCGTACGCCGGCTGCACGATGGGTGAATACTTCCGCGATCGCGGCGAGGACGCACTGATCGTCTATGACGACTTGACCAAGCAGGCTTGGGCATACCGTCAGATCTCGCTGCTGCTGCGCCGCCCACCGGGCCGCGAAGCTTATCCGGGTGACGTGTTCTATCTGCACTCGCGTCTGCTCGAGCGCGCAGCTCGCGTGTCGGAAGATTACGTCGAGAAGTTCACCAATGGTGAGGTGAAGGGCAAGAGCGGTTCGCTGACGGCACTGCCGGTCATCGAAACGCAGGCGGGCGACGTGACCGCATTCGTTCCGACGAACGTGATTTCGATTACCGACGGCCAGATCTTCCTTGAAACCGACCTCTTCAACGCAGGTATCCGCCCGGCAATTAACGCTGGCGTATCGGTGTCGCGTGTGGGTGGTGCGGCTCAGACGAAGGTCGTGAAGAAGCTGTCGGGTGGTATCCGTACCGATCTCGCGCAGTACCGTGAACTCGCTGCATTTGCGCAGTTCGCATCGGATCTCGACGAAGCGACCCGCAAGCAGCTCGAGCGCGGCCGTCGCGTGACGGAACTGCTGAAGCAGCCGCAGTATCAGCCGCTGCAAGTGTGGGAACTGGCTGTGTCGTTGTTCGCGGCGAACAACGGCTATCTCGACGACCTCGAAGTTGCTCAAGTCCTGCCGTTCGAGAAGGGCTTGCGCGACCACCTGAAGTCGAGCCATGCTGACCTGGTCAAGCGTATCGAAGATACCAAGGAACTCTCGAAGGACGACGAAGGCCTGCTGCACACGGCCGTCAAAGACTTCAAGAAGTCCGGCGCTTATTGATCCGCAAGGCATAAACGGACCTTGAAGCGGCGCGGGCCGCATGCGAATGCTCCCGCGCTGCTTCGGCCGCTTTGCATAGGACCCGGGTAAGCGCTAAAGCGCTAACTGAGGCCGACAAAGGAGCAAGCAATGGCTGGAATGAAGGAAATTCGCGGCAAGATCAAGAGCGTGCAAAACACGCGCAAGATCACGAAAGCGATGGAGATGGTGGCTGCATCCAAGATGCGCCGCGCTCAGGAGCGCATGCGCGCTGCTCGCCCGTATGCCGACAAGGTCCGCGATATCGCTGCGCACATGAGCCGTGCCAACCCGGAGTATCGTCATCCGTTCATGATGTCGAACGAAGGTGCGAAAGCGGCCGGCATCATCCTCGTCACGACCGATAAAGGTCTTTGCGGCGGGATGAACACCAACGTGCTGCGCGCGTCGCTGCAGAAGTTCAAGGAACTGGAAGGCCAGGGCAAGACGATCGAGGCAACCGCGATCGGCAGCAGGGGCCTGGGCTTCCTGAACCGGCTGCAGGCGAAGGTCGTGTCCAACGTCGTGCAATTGGGCGATACGCCGCATCTGGAAAAACTGATCGGCGCCGTCAAGGTGCAGCTCGACCTGTTCTCGGAAGGCAAGATTTCGGCTGTGTACCTCGCGTACACGCGCTTCGTGAACACGATGAAGCAGGAGCCTGTGATCGAGCAGCTGCTGCCGCTGTCGGCGGACCAGTTCGAGCGCACGGAAGAAGACGGTACGACGCCGAGCACGCAGTGGGACTACATCTACGAGCCGGATGCCCAGGCAGTGGTGGACGAACTGCTGGTGCGTTATGTCGAAGCGCTGGTCTATCAGGCCGTCGCGGAAAACATGGCATCGGAGCAGTCGGCCCGCATGGTCGCGATGAAAGCCGCTTCGGACAACGCGAAGACGGTGATCAACGATCTGCAGCTGGTGTACAACAAGAGCCGTCAGGCCGCTATCACAAAAGAACTGTCGGAAATCGTCGGTGGAGCGGCGGCCGTCTGACCCCGGTCAGGCAGGTCGTTTCGTGTGCGCCCGAGCGGCGCACCCATCGGAGAAACTGCGCCTTTGCGCGAGTGAAGAATTGAGTATCTAAAGGAAAAGCGATGAGTACTACTGCTTTGGTAGAAGGCAAGATCGTACAGTGCATCGGCGCGGTGATCGACGTGGAATTTCCGCGTGAAACCATGCCGAAGATTTACGACGCGCTCATTCTCGAAGGTTCGGAGCTGACGCTCGAAGTCCAGCAACAGCTGGGCGACGGCGTGGTCCGTACCATCTGTCTGGGTGCTTCGGACGGTTTGCGCCGCGGCACGATCGTGAAGAATACGGGCAACCCGATCAGCGTGCCGGTCGGCAAGCCGACCCTCGGCCGTATCATGGACGTGCTGGGCCGTCCGATCGACGAAGCCGGCCCGATCTCGAGCGAAACCACACGAGCGATCCACCAGAAGGCTCCGGCGTTCGACGAACTGTCGCCGTCGACCGAGCTGCTCGAAACCGGCATCAAGGTTATCGACCTGATCTGCCCGTTCGCTAAGGGCGGTAAGGTCGGTCTGTTCGGTGGCGCCGGCGTGGGCAAGACCGTCAACATGATGGAACTGATCAACAACATCGCGAAGGAACACGGCGGTTACTCCGTGTTCGCCGGTGTGGGCGAGCGCACCCGCGAAGGGAACGACTTCTATCATGAAATGAAGGACTCAAACGTTCTCGACAAGGTCGCGCTGGTGTACGGCCAGATGAACGAGCCGCCGGGCAACCGTCTGCGCGTCGCACTGACCGGCCTGACGATGGCCGAACATTTCCGCGACGAAGGCCTCGACGTGCTGTTCTTCGTCGACAACATCTACCGTTTCACGCTGGCCGGTACCGAAGTGTCGGCACTGCTCGGTCGTATGCCTTCGGCAGTGGGCTATCAGCCGACGCTGGCTGAAGAAATGGGTAAGCTGCAAGAGCGTATTACGTCGACCAAGACTGGCTCGATCACGTCGGTGCAGGCCGTGTACGTCCCTGCGGACGACTTGACCGACCCGTCGCCTGCGACGACCTTCGGCCACCTCGACGCAACCGTCGTGCTGTCGCGTGACATCGCTTCGCTCGGTATCTACCCTGCGGTGGACCCGCTCGATTCGACCTCGCGTCAGATCGACCCGAACGTGATCGGCGAAGAGCACTACTCGATCACGCGCGGCGTGCAACAAACGCTGCAGCGCTACAAGGAACTGCGCGACATCATCGCGATTCTGGGCATGGACGAACTCGCGCCGGAAGACAAGCTCGCCGTCGCGCGCGCTCGTAAGATCCAGCGTTTCCTGTCGCAGCCGTTTCACGTCGCTGAAGTGTTCACGGGTTCGCCGGGCAAGTACGTGCCGCTGAAGGAAACGATCCGTGGCTTCAAGATGATCGTTGAAGGCGAGTGCGACCACCTGCCGGAGCAGGCGTTCTACATGGTCGGCACGATCGACGAGGCCTTCGAAAAGGCCAAGAAGATCCAGTAAAGGTCGGGTGTGACGAAGCGGGCGCGGGCCTCGCGCATCTCTGCCAGATCGGCAGGGTTGAGCAAAAGGCGGCGCCTCTTATTACGCTTAACGCGCCTTGCATGGGACGGGAGTCGGCACTAAAGCGCTAGCTCTCGTCGACAGGAGTCGACACATATGGCAACCATCAAAGTAGACGTCGTCAGTGCGGAAGAGCAAATCTTCTCGGGCCAGGCGAAATTCGTCGCGCTGCCGGGCGAAGCAGGTGAGCTCGGCATTCTGCCGGGCCATACGCCGCTCATCACGCGGATCCGTCCGGGTGCGGTGCGCATCGAAACCGAAAACGGCGAAGAAGAGTTTGTCTTCGTCGCCGGTGGCATCCTCGAAGTTCAGCCGGGCGCAGTGACGGTTCTCGCCGACACCGCGATCCGCGGTAAGGATCTCGACGAAGCCAAGGCCGAAGACGCGCGCAAGCGTGCGGAAGAGGCGCTGCAGAACACGGGCTCGAACCTCGAGTACGCGACCGCACAGGCGGAACTCGCGTACGCGACGGCGCAGCTCGCGGCAATCCAGCGTCTGCGCAAGCTGCGTGGCCAGCACTAAAGCAGTAAGTAGTAGAAGAAAGCAGCCCGAGCGGCTGCTTTTTTTTGATGCATGATTGACGTTTACGTAAAGGTCGGCAGAATCCACAAGATCGGAAAACAGACAATGTGGTTCGCCGAGCTCGGCGCGATGCGGTCCCGCGCGGTGCGGGTAAGACTTGATGCCAGGCGGATACGCGCCGGTGCACAATCGATTTCAAAATTTATTTCAATCGAGCGCGCTTGCGCTCACGGAGACAACACCATGGCAACGCATAGCTCGGGCGAAGGTGCGCTGATCGAACCGGCGGATGGACTGTCATACGTCCGCGGGTCGACTGAAAATCCGTTGAGCGAAGCGACCGTCGGCGAGTTTTTGCGTGACACCGCCGCGCGCTTTCCCGACCGGCCGGCCGTCGTGTTTCGCGAGCAGCTCATCCGCTGGACGTGGAGCGAATTCGCGCAGGAAGTGGATGTACTCGCGTCCGGGTTGCTAGCGCTCGGTATCGCGAAGGGCGACCGCGTCGGCATCTGGTCGCCGAACCGCGTCGAGTGGCTGCTGACGCAGTTCGCGACCGCGCGGATCGGCGCGATCCTCGTCAACATCAACCCGGCCTACCGGCTCGCTGAGCTCGAATATGCGCTGAAAAAGGTGGGTTGCAAGGCGATCATCAGTGCCGAGCGCTTCAAGACGTCGATGTACCTCGAGATGCTGCAGGAGCTCGCGCCCGAACTGGCCACGCAGGCGCCGGGCGAGCTTCATGCCGTACGGCTGCCGGAGCTGCGCTACGTGATCCGTATGTGCGATACGGAGACGCCAGGCATGCTGAGCTTTTCCGACGTGATCGAGCGCGGGCGTGCGTCGTTCGATGCCGCCCGGCTCGATGCGATCGGCGCGACGCTATCGTGCCGCGAGCCGATCAATATCCAGTTCACGAGCGGCACGACGGGCCATCCGAAGGGCGCGACGCTGACTCATCGCAACGTCGTGAACAACGCGCGCTATATCGCGATGGCGATGCGGCTCAGCGAGCAGGACCGTTTGTGCATTCCGGTGCCGCTGTACCACTGCTTCGGGATGGTGCTGGCGGTGCTCGCGTGCGTATCGGTTGGCGCGAGCATGGTGTTTCCGGGCGAGGGCTTCGATCCAGCCGCGACGCTGGCGGCGACCGCGGAGGAACAATGCACCGCGCTGCACGGCGTACCGACCATGTTCATCGCCGAGCTCGACCATCCGGCCTTCGCCTCATACGACTTTTCGCGGCTGCGCACCGGCATCATGGCGGGCTCGCCATGTCCCATCGAGACGATGAAGAAGGTCGTCTCGAAGATGCACCTCAGCGAAATCACGATCGCCTACGGCATGACGGAGACCAGCCCAGTGTCATTCCAGAGCTCGACCACCGATCCGCTCGACAAGCGCACGACGACCGTAGGGCGCATTCAGCCGCATCTTGAAGTGAAAATCGTCGACCCGCTGGGCAACATCGTGCCCGTCGGCGAAACCGGCGAGCTATGCACCCGCGGCTACTCGGTGATGCTCGGTTATTGGGGCGACGAGGCGAAAACGCACGAGAGCATTGTCGATGGCTGGATGCACACGGGCGATCTGGCGACGCTCGACGCGCAAGGCTATTGCAACATCGTCGGCCGCCTGAAGGATATGCTGATTCGCGGCGGCGAAAACATCTATCCGCGCGAGATCGAGGAGTTTCTGTTCCGTCACCCGAAGATCCAGAGCGTGCAGGTGTTCGGCGTGCCCGATGCCAGGTACGGCGAAGAAGTATGTGCGTGGATTGTGCTGCGGACGGGCGAACAGGCGACGGCCGAGGAGATCCAGCAGTTCTGCCGCGGACAGATTGCGCACTACAAGGTGCCGCGTTACATCCGCTTCGTCGACGAACTACCGATGACCGTGACCGGCAAAGTACAAAAATTCGTGATGCGCGAACGGATGATCGGCGAGTTGAAGCTCAGAGAAGACAAGACGGCGTGATCACGCCGCGGTAGCGGCGCGCAAACGTTTGAGCAGACGAAAAAAAAGCGGGCCTGGAGCCCGCTAAAAACCACACGCTACGGGGTTAGCGCGAGGAGACCAAAGATGGGACGGTAATCACGACGACCCTACGTCGATTACGGCCCCAACAGGGATGCCCCTTCACAGGGCTTCGGCAAGCGCCGACCGGCAAGTGCATCGTATCCGCTCACACCATGCACACCGCCACATCCGTGTTGAAACCGTTTGAGGGCATTGTGGGCGAATAACTCTATGAACGCGGTAACAAAGTGTTTCAGGTTGTAACGCCCGCCAGGTAAGGCGCTGCGGGATTTTTTGCCAATCCCAAAGCGGCGCAAAGTAGTAATTGCCGATGAGTGCCGCGCATGACCCTGCTGCTCCGACGCGCAGTCCCCAAGCTTGCGCAGGCCGCCCCGCACTTTGTCGCAACAAGTCCACAGCTGACGGCCCGCCATCGCCACGCCTGCCTTACTTCAGCCACTGATCCGCAATGGCCTGATACTCGCCGGTCGCTCGTGCGAGGTGCAGCCACTGGTCAACGTATTGCTGAAACGCGACGTCGCCGCGCGGCAGCAGCCATGCCTTCTCGCCGTACTGAAACGGCTTGTCGGGATGCACCGAGCATAAGCCGGGATTGAGCTTCTGCTGCAACAGCGTTTCCGACGCATCCGTCACCATCACGTCCGCCTTGCCTGCGAGGATCTGCTTGAAAATCGTCACGTTGTCCGGATAAACGGTCAGATTCGCGTGCGGGAAGTATTGCTTCGCGAACTTCTCGTTAGTTCCGCCCGGATTGACGATCACTCGCGTAGACGGTTGATCGATCTGCGCGACCGTCTGATATTTGTTCGCGTCGTCGCAACGGACGATCGGCGTCTTGCCGTCGACCATGTACGCCTGCGTGAAGAACGCGTGCTTCTGGCGCTCGAGCGTCGGCGACACGCCACCAATGCCGATGTCGCACTTCGCGACGAAGTCGTTCATCAAATTGGACCACGACGTCTTGACGAACTCGACTTTCACGCCGAGCGACTTCGCGAGCGACTCCGCCATGTCGATATCGATGCCCTCGAAGTGGCCATCGCCCTTATAGAACGAGTACGGCTTGTAGTCGCCGGTCGTGCAGGCTCGTAGCGTGCCGCGGCTGATGATGTCGTCTAGCCTGGACGGCGCGGCCGCGGGGTTTTGCGCGCTGGCGACGCCGGCGTGCATCAGGACGCCGGCGAGTGCGCCGAGCATTGCGAGTGTTGCCTTCTTCATCGAGTCTCCTGGTGGTGTATGTAATTGGTCGGTGAGGCTGTCGGATAGTAGCTTGGCAGCGCGGGCTTGAACATCGGCCGTTCGGCCAGGGCGGCACGGGCAGCGGGAGACAGCGAGCCCCAGGCTCGTGCGCGCAGTGGGGGCCGGCCGGTCGTCCAGGTGCACCGGCGCTGCGCCCACCCGTTTCCCGGGACGTGCCGCCGCCGCCGTGATTACGCCACCACGCGCAATGTCCGAAGCCACCTCCGGTAAAATGCTCTTTTGCCCTCGGCTCTTCAGTCGCACGCAACGTGGCCCATCAACTCCTGAACGACACTTTCCTGCGCGCGCTGCTGCGCCAGCCAACCGATTACACGCCGATCTGGCTGATGCGCCAGGCTGGCCGCTATCTGCCGGAATACAACGCCACGCGCGGCCGCGCCGGCAGTTTCCTCGGCCTCGCGAAGAACCCGGCTTTCGCGACGGAAGTGACGTTGCAGCCGCTCGACCGCTATCCGCTCGACGCCGCGATCCTGTTCTCCGACATCCTGACCGTGCCCGACGCGATGGGCCTCGGTCTCGAGTTCGTCAACGGTGAGGGGCCGAAATTTGCCAGTCCGGTGCGCACCGAAGCCGACGTCGCGCGGCTCGCGGTGCCCGACATCGACGCGACACTGCGCTACGTGACCGACGCCGTGCGAGAAATCCGCTCGGCGCTGAAGGATGCGCAAGGCCGCCAGCGCGTGCCCCTGATCGGCTTCTCGGGCAGTCCGTGGACGCTCGCCTGCTACATGGTCGAAGGCGGCGGTTCGGCGGACTTTCGCACGGTCAAATCGATGCTGTACGCGCGTCCGGATCTGCTGCAGCGGATCCTCGAGGTCAACGCGGGCTCCGTCGCGGCGTACCTGAACGCGCAGATCGAAGCCGGCGCGCAAGCGGTGATGATTTTCGACACATGGGGCGGAGCGCTCGCCGATGGCATCTACCAGCGTTTTTCGCTGCGCTACATCGAGCAGGTGATCAGTCAGCTGAAGCGCGAGCACGACGGCGAAAAAGTGCCCGTGATTGCCTTCACGAAGGGCGGCGGGCTGTGGCTCGACGACATCGCCGCTAGCGGTGTCGACGCGGTCGGCCTCGACTGGACCATGAACCTCGGCAAGGCGCGCGAGCGTGTCGGCGGCAAGGTGGCGCTCCAGGGCAACATCGATCCGTCGGTGCTGTTTGCGCCGCCAGCCGCGATCCGCATGGAAGCGCGCGCGGTTCTCGACAGCTTCGGCAATCATCCCGGCCACGTTTTCAATCTGGGTCACGGCATTTCGCAATTCACGCCGCCGGAGCATGTGGCCGAACTGGTCGACGAAGTCCATCGACACAGCCGCGCTATCCGTAGCGGTGCACATACGCCCGCATGACGCGGTAATCATTACCTTTTTTTGTTGCGTTGCAGCGAATTGGGCTCTCGGCCTAAGGACAACAGATCGCCGAAGAGGCCGTCAAATGGCGGTCCTGTGAATGTCAAGACTTGACTTATGCACACATCGCACGCTGCGGCGCGGTAGAGGCTTTAATCGTGCCCCGACCCTTGCACACACTCGGCGCATTTGATCTAAGCCTTGTCGGGCAAGGCTTTGCGGGCAGCGCAGCGAAGTGTGCGGAATCCCACACAAGGCCGCTGCCACGCCGTTTGCGGCCAACCCAAGCGAAGTTCTCAACAAAGTTATCCACAGGGCCGCGAGTCGAGTGCAATTGTTCAGTCGAATCCAAAACTTAGCGGTGAAATTAAGGTTTTACTTTAACTTCGATCGCGCTGCGGCGCGCGCGCCCCACCTCGCGCCGAGGCTTGGCCTCGTGCCGCGTCATCTGCTGCGCGACGCCGAGTGAGCGAAGTGTTCGTCCGCGTCGCGCTGGACCATCCGCTGCCGACCCTGTTCGACTACCGCTGGGGTGCATCCGACGCGGCTGTCGTGGGCACGCTCGTCAGCGTCCCGTTCGGCAAGCGGCACGTCGTGGGGCTCGTCTGCGAAGTGGCCGCTCACAGCGAGGTGCCGGCCGAGCGTCTGCGTGATGTGCATAGCGTCTGCACGGCGTGTCCGCCCGTGTCGGCCCATTGGCTTGCACTCGCCTCATTCGCCGCCGACTACTATCAACGCGGTCTCGGCGAAGTGGCGCTGCCCGCGCTGCCGCAGGCGCTGCGCGACGCGTCGCGCTGGTCGCGGCTGTTCGCGCCGGAAGAACGCTATCGGCTAACGTCGGAGGGCCGTGCGGCGTTGCCCGACGCATTGCCGGCTCGCGCGACGGCGCTCGCCAAGCTCGCACAAGCACTCGCGCAAGCCGACTTCCTGCTCGCCGCCGACGCCCGCGCGCTGCACCCGAAGGCGCTGGCCACACTCGACACATGGCGGGCCGCAGGTTGGGTGACGCTCGAGGTGATCGACGCCGCTGCGGTGCCAGCCGCCGCGTCGCTGCCGGACGCGCCCGCGCCGGCCCTGCCGACCCTCACCGACGAACAGGCCAGTGCCGTCGAAGCGATCCGCGACGCCGACGGCTTCGCCGCGTTCCTGCTTCACGGCGTGACCGGCAGTGGCAAGACCGAGGTGTACCTGCGCGCGCTCGCCGCGATTCTGGCCGCCAAGCCCGACGCGCAAGCGCTCGTGCTGGTGCCGGAAATCAACCTGACGCCGCAGTTCGAGGCGGCGTTCCGCGCCCGCTTCGCCGCGCTCGACGTCAGCGCGATCGTCACGCTGCATAGCGGCCTCGCCGAAGGCGAGCGCGCCCGCAACTGGTTCGCCGCGCACACCGGCCGAGCGCGCATCGTGCTCGGCACGCGGCTCGCGGTGCTCGCGTCGCTGCCGCAGCTGGCGATCATCGTCGTCGACGAGGAGCACGATCCGGCTTACAAGCAGCAGGAGGGCTTGCGCTATTCGGCGCGCGACCTGGCGATTTATCGGGCGAAGCAGCTGGGCGTGCCGGTCGTGCTCGGCTCGGCGACGCCGTCGCTCGAAAGCTGGTGGCAGGCCGACCAGGGGCGCTACAAGCGGCTCACGCTCTCGCGGCGGGCCGTCGCCGACGCCGTATTACCGACCGTGCGGCTCATCGATCTCGAGGACGAGCGCCGGCGCGGGCGGGCGTCGATCGAAGGCTTGTCGGGTCCGCTGATCGCCGCGATGAAGGCGCGGCTCGAACGCGGCGAGCAGAGCCTCGTGTTCCTGAACCGTCGCGGCTACGCGCCGCAACTCGCCTGCGACGCCTGCGGCTGGGTGGCGGGCTGTCCGCGCTGCAGCGCCTACGTAGTGCTGCACAAGCCCGAGCGCGCACTGCGCTGCCATCACTGCGGCTGGGAGTCTCGTATCCCTCGTTCGTGCCCGGAGTGCGGCAACGTCGATATCGCGCCGCTCGGGCGCGGCACGCAGCGGGTCGAGGAAACGCTTGGCAGCGCCGTGCCGGGCGCCCGGGTGCTGCGTATCGACGCCGACAGCACGCGCCGAAAGGGCAGCGCGCAGGCACTGTTCTCGGACGTGCACGCGGGCGAGGTCGATATTCTGGTCGGCACGCAGATGATCGCGAAGGGACACGATTTCCAGCGCGTGTCGCTGGTTGGCGTGCTCAACGCCGATACTGCACTGTTTTCACATGATTTCCGCGCGAGCGAGCGCCTGTTCGCGCAGCTGATGCAGGTGAGCGGCCGCGCGGGGCGCGCCGGTTTGCCGGGCGAAGTGCTGGTGCAAACGCGCTACCCGCGTCACGCGCTTTATCACGCGCTGGGCCGCCACGACTACGTCGGCTTCGCCAACGCGACGCTCGCCGAGCGACGCGACGCGCACCTGCCGCCGTTCGTCTATCAGGCGCTGCTGCGCGCCGAAGGCCGCACACTCGAAGCGGCGCTCGCGTTTCTGCAGCAGGCCGCGGCCGAACTTGCGCAGATTCCAGCCGCCGAGCGCGTGACGGTCTACGATGCGGTGCCGCTCACGATCGTCAAGGTGATGCACGTGCACCGCGCGCAGTTGCTGATCGAAAGCGCGTCGCGCGCCGCGCTGCAGGCCACGCTGCGCGCGTGGCAGCCACTGTTGCGCTCGCTCAAGGGCGTGCTGCGCTGGAGTCTCGAGGTCGACCCGCTCGACATCTGACGCCGCGCGCCAGCGTGCGCCCGCCATACTTCTTTGCGTCATATCCATAGAGCGAATGATCGTTTCGTTTCGCGCTAGCGCTCGCCTATAGTCGCGAAATCGGCGCATTTAGGGGCTAAACGACAATCATCTCGCGCCGATGCCACTCAACGTTCTCGGGGCATCTGCAAATGAGCGACACCCATCACACTGCGCCGGCGGGCGCCGCGCCGGATCAGCGCAAAGGCACAGAAAACACGCAAACCGGGCGGGGCAGCGGCTTTTCGCTGACCGAAGACTGGCTCGCCGCTGGCGTCGGCCTCCTCGTGATCATGATTGCGTGGGCGCTGTTCACGTCGGGCAGCAGCATCAAGTGGCTCGCGGTCGCGCCAGCCAAATGGTCGAGCTTCGCGCAGGCCGGGCAGGACCTCGGCAAGCACCTGCCCAACTACATTGCGCTGTTCTCGGCATTCGCGCTGCTGTTCGGCGCCAGTGTCGCCCTGCTCAGGCAGCGCGTCGGCGCGTTCCTGGCCGCGTTCGTCGTCGTGTTCGTCGCTTCCGCGCTGATCCTGACGCTCGGCGCGTGGGTCGACGCAGCGAAGTACAACCTCGAGCCACCGCTCGTCGCGCTCGCGCTCGGGCTGCTCGTGTCGAACCTGTTCACGCTGCCGGCGTGGCTCGCGGCGGGGCTGCGCGTCGAGTTTTACATCAAGGTCGGCATCGTGCTGCTCGGCGCGACGCTGCCGTTCACGCTGCTCGTGTGGGCCGGCCCGATCGCGGTCGTGCAGGCGAGCATCGTGTCGTTGGTCACTTTCTTCGTGATCTTCCTCGTCGCGCGGGCGTTCGGGCTCGATCGACGCTTTGCCGCGGTGCTCGGTGTGGGCGGTGCGGTGTGCGGCGTGTCGGCGGCGATCGCGATTGCCGGCGCGGTACGGGCGAAGCGCGAGCAGGCGTCGGTGGCGATCACGCTGGTCGTGTTATGGGCGATCGTGATGATCTTCGTGCTGCCGTTCGTGTCGCGCTCGCTCGGACTGCCGACAGCCGTTGCCGGCGCCTGGATCGGTACCTCCGAGTTCGCCGACGCCGCCGGCATCGCCGCCGCCCAGGCCTACGGCGATTTCGCGCGGCACGCGGGCGGCGCGATCGCCGGCGCGCCGGAAGCGTCTTTGCAGGCGTTCACGTTGATGAAGGTGGTAGGCCGCGACATCTGGATCGGCATCTGGGCGTTCGTGCTCGCAATCGTCGCGACGACGCGCTGGGAAGCGCAGGATAGCGGCATCACCGCGCGCGCGAACGCCGGTGAGATCTGGGCGCGTTTCCCGAAGTTCGTGATCGGTTTTGTGATCGCGTCGGCGTTGGTCACGTGGATCGCGAGCCATTACTCGCTCGCCGACTACCGCAAGGTCGTCACGCCCGAGTTCGTCGCGCCGATCACGGTGCTGCGCACGTGGGCGTTTACCTTCTGCTTTCTGAGCATCGGTCTGACGACGCGCTTCCGCTCGCTTGCCGCGACCGGTCTGAAGCCGTTCCTTGCTTTTACCGCAGGCGTGGTGGTCAATATCGCGATCGGCTATGCGCGCTGTCCGCGCACCTGTTCGCGTCGTACTGGAACAGCCTCGGATAACGCCAGTGAAAATTGCGACGGATCGGGGCGCCGCCGCGGCGGCATACGTCGGCCCGCTAGAGCGCAGCAGCGCGCCGTGCTGCGCCGGATGCCGGCATCGTATGAGCGAACGGGATGCGCTCGAGCGGCGTATCCCCGGGCTCGTCACGTTCAGTTCTGGATTCGGCGCGAGCGTCGCCGATACCCGGTTGTGTCGTCTGCACGATCAGCTCGTATCGCCCGGTGATGTCTGTGGGCGGTTCGAGCCGGTTGCGCCGCCGCCAGGACCGCGCTGACCGAAGAGCGACCCACAGGCGCAATGCCGGCGCGCCAGTCCTCCGCGCCAATCCAGTCGCAAGTCCACACATCCACGCGCGCATCCGGCTTCATGAGTCGTCGCGCACGCTTTCCTGAACTCAATCGTTCAGCGCGCTTCGCGGATTGCCCGCCGATCCACGCGAAGCCGCGCTCCCACTGTTGTGCTCCTCTTCGCGCCGATTCGAGCCGCTGGTCGCGCCTCGAATGAAAAACACTGCACAGGCCGCGCACATCGCCCAGATGCCCAGTATTACCAGCCACTTTTCCATCACACCAACCCTCGGGAACCCCGTTTATCTTTTCTGCGTGCCCTGAAACCGACGTTTCAGCCCGGCCGTTGCCGTGCTTCTGTATATCGGCGCGCGAAGTCGTTTGATAAGGCTTATTTCAAAAAGAATCACGCCAGGGAAAGTACCGATCGGAAACCTGCCCGTCCGGCTGTCAGCCATCCGCCGGAAACGCTTGCCCATCAAGGCTCCCCGCAGGGTGCAACCATTGCGACGGTTTGGTTGCACCTTTTTATTTGGAGGCGTACGATTCGCCCAACTTTTAGTCTTTCGCCAGGCTCGCGCCCGGTACCAAAGAAGGAAACATGGCTAGCACCACCCTTGGCGTCAAGGTCGACGACCTCCTGCGTTCCCGGCTCAAAGATGCCGCCACCCGCCTCGAGCGCACCCCGCACTGGTTGATCAAGCAGGCGATCTTCGCGTACCTCGAAAAGATCGAGCACGGCCAGTTGCCGGCCGAACTGTCGGGCGCGACCGGTACGGCCGACCTCGCCGACGGCGCGGCGGTCGAAAACGACGAAGACGGCGCGTCTCATCCGTTTCTCGAATTCGCGCAGAACGTGCAACCGCAGTCGGTGTTGCGCGCGGCGATCACCGCCGCCTATCGCCGCCCTGAACCCGAGTGCGTGCCGTTCCTGCTCGGCCAGGCGCGGTTGCCGGCCAATCTCGCGGGCGACGTCCAGGCGATGGCCGGCAAGCTCGTCGAGACGCTACGCTCGAAAAGTAAGGGCGGCGGCGTCGAAGGGCTGATCCACGAATTTTCGCTGTCGAGCCAGGAAGGCGTTGCGCTGATGTGCCTCGCCGAGGCGCTGCTGCGGATCCCCGACCGCGCGACCCGCGACGCGCTGATTCGCGACAAGATCAGCAAAGGCGACTGGAAATCGCACGTCGGTCAGGCGCCGTCGCTGTTCGTCAACGCGGCGACCTGGGGCCTGATGATCACGGGCAAGCTGGTGACGACCAATAGCGAGACGAGCTTGTCGTCGGCGCTCACGCGCCTGATCGGCAAGGGCGGCGAGCCGCTGATCCGCAAGGGCGTCGACATGGCGATGCGCTTGATGGGCGAGCAGTTCGTGACCGGCGAGAACATCTCCGAAGCACTGGCGAACAGCCGCAAGTACGAGGCGCGCGGTTTTCGCTATTCGTACGACATGCTCGGTGAAGCGGCCACCACCGAGGCCGATGCGCAGCGCTACTACGCGTCGTACGAACAGGCGATCCACGCGATCGGCAAGGCCGCGGGCGGCCGCGGCATCTACGAAGGCCCGGGCATCTCGATCAAGCTGTCGGCGCTGCATCCGCGCTACTCGCGCGCGCAGCAGGAACGCACGATGAGCGAGTTGCTGCCGCGCGTGCGCTCGCTCGCCATCCTCGCGCGCCGCTACGACATCGGCCTCAATATCGACGCCGAGGAAGCCGACCGCCTCGAAATCTCGCTCGATCTGCTCGAAGCGCTGTGCTTCGATCCGGAACTGCAAGGCTGGAATGGTATCGGCTTCGTCGTGCAGGCGTACCAGAAGCGCTGCCCGTTCGTGATCGACTATCTGATCGATCTGGCGCGCCGCAGTCGTCACCGCGTCATGGTGCGGCTCGTCAAGGGCGCGTATTGGGACACCGAAATCAAACGCGCGCAGGTCGATGGCCTCGAAGGCTATCCGGTCTATACGCGCAAGATCTACACCGACGTGTCGTACCTCGCCTGCGCGAAAAAACTGCTCGGCGCGCCCGATGCCGTCTATCCGCAGTTCGCGACGCACAACGCGCATACGCTGGCGGCGATCTATCACCTCGCGGGCAACAACTACTACCCCGGCCAGTACGAGTTCCAGTGCCTGCACGGCATGGGCGAGCCGCTGTACGAGGAAGTCACCGGCCGCGACAAGCTGAACCGCCCGTGCCGCGTGTACGCGCCGGTCGGCACGCATGAGACGCTGCTCGCGTACCTCGTGCGCCGCCTGCTCGAGAACGGCGCGAACACGTCGTTCGTGAATCGCATCGCCGACGAATCCGTCGCGATCAAAGAGCTGGTCGCGGATCCGGTCGAGGAAGCGTCGAAGATCGTGCCGCTCGGCGCGCCGCACGCGCGCATTCCGCTGCCGCGCAATCTGTACGGCGCCGAGCGGCTCAATTCGATGGGCCTCGATCTGTCGAACGAACATCGGCTCGCGTCGCTGTCGTCGGCGCTGCTCGCGAGCGCGCATCATCCGTGGCGCGCCGCGCCGATGCTCGAAAACGACCAGATCGCGCTCGGCGCTGGGCGCGACGTGCGCAACCCGGCCGACCAGCGTGATCTCGTCGGCACGGTCGTCGAGGCGACGGCGGAACACGTGAGCGCCGCGCTCGGCCATGCCGTGGCCGCCGCGCCGATCTGGCAAGCGACGCCGGTCGAGGCGCGCGCCGATTGCCTCGCGCGCGCCGCCGATCTGCTCGAAGCGCAGATGCACACGCTGATGGGCCTCGTGGTGCGCGAAGCGGGCAAATCGCTCGCCAACGCGGTCTCGGAAATCCGCGAAGCGATCGACTTCCTGCGCTATTACTCGACGCAGATCCGCAACGAGTTTTCGAACGACACGCATCGGCCGCTCGGTCCGGTGGTCTGTATCAGTCCGTGGAATTTCCCGCTGGCGATTTTTATGGGCCAGGTGGCCGCCGCGCTCGCGGCCGGCAACACGGTGCTCGCAAAACCGGCCGAGCAGACGCCGCTGATCGCCGCACAGGCGGTGCGGATTCTGCGCGAAGCGGGCGTGCCGGCGGGCGCGGTGCAGCTGCTGCCGGGCAATGGCGAGACGGTCGGCGCCGCGCTGGTCGCCGATCCGCGCACGCGTGCGGTGATGTTCACCGGCTCGACCGAAGTCGCGCGCCTGATCAACAAGACGCTGTCCGGCCGACTCGATCCGGATGGCAAGCCGATTCCGCTGATCGCCGAAACCGGTGGCCAGAATGCGATGATCGTCGACTCGTCGGCGCTGGCCGAGCAAGTCGTCGCCGACGTGCTGCAATCGTCATTCGACTCCGCCGGTCAACGGTGTTCGGCGTTGCGCGTTCTTTGTTTGCAGGACGATGTCGCGGACCGCACGCTCGAGATGCTGACGGGCGCGATGCGTGAGCTCGCGCTCGGCAACCCGGACCGGCTGTCGACCGACGTCGGCCCGGTGATCGACCTCGACGCCAAGCGCGGCATCGACGCCCACATCGCGGCGATGCGCGACAAGGGCCGTAAGGTTGAACAACTGCCGCTGCGGGACGGCGCGACGCAAGGCACCTTCGTGCCGCCGACGCTGATCGAGCTGGACAGCATCGACGAGCTGAAGCGCGAAGTGTTCGGCCCGGTGCTGCACGTGGTGCGCTATCGCCGCAGCCAGCTCGACAAGCTGCTCGAACAGATTCGCGCGACGGGTTACGGTTTGACGCTCGGCATCCATACGCGCATCGACGAAACGATCGCGCACGTGATCAGCCGCGCGCACGTGGGCAACATCTACGTGAACCGCAACGTGATCGGTGCGGTGGTCGGGGTGCAGCCGTTCGGCGGCGAAGGGCTGTCGGGCACGGGGCCGAAGGCCGGTGGCGCGCTGTATCTACAGCGTCTACTGGCGACGCGGCCGGCGGGTTTGCCGACGTCGCTCGCGCAGGCTCTGGTGGTCGAAGTACCGCAGACGGCGGAAAACGGCGACAATCCGGCGGCCGCGCTGACCGCATTGCGCGACTGGCTGATCGCCGAGCGCGAGCCGCAGCTCGCCGCGCGTTGCGATGGCTATCTGACGCATGTGCCGGCGGGCGCAACCGCGGTACTGTCGGGGCCGACCGGCGAGCGCAATACGTATACGCTGGGTCCCCGCGGCACGGTGTTGTGTATCGCGTCGACGGCGAGCGGCGCGCGCGTGCAGTTCGCCGCGGCGCTGGCTACGGGAAATCGTGCGTTGTTTGAGGGCGCGGCCGGTGAACAGCTGGTCTCGCAGCTGCCCGCGTCGCTGAAGGCGCACGCGAGCGTGAAGAAGAGCGCCGATGCGCCGTTCGACGCCGTGCTATTCGAAGGCGACAGCGACGAACTGCTCGCGCTCGTGAAGGAAGTCGCGAAGCGGCCGGGGCCGATCGTGTCGGTGCAAGGCGTCGCGGCCCGAGCGCTCGCGAGCGGCGACGAGGACTATGCGCTCGAGCGTCTGCTCACCGAGCGCTCGGTCAGCGTGAACACCGCGGCGGCAGGCGGCAATGCGAATTTGATGACGATCGGTTGAGCCAACCTCGGCGATCCATTCAATAGAACGGAAGCGGCACGGCGACCCCGAATCCGCTTCATCCACACCTGGTATCAAGGAGAAGCTATGCAACACAAAATGAAACAGCTGGCAGGCGCAGCTCTGGTTGCCGCAATGTCGCTGGCGGGGACGGCCAACGCTCAATCGACGGAAGACGTGAAGATCGGTTTCGCCGGTCCGATGACGGGCGCACAGGCGCACTATGGCAAGGACTTTCAGAACGGCATCGTGCTCGCGGTCGAAGAGTTCAACGCGACCAAGCCGGTGATCGGCGGCAAGCAGGTTCGCATCGTGCTCGACTCGGCCGACGACCAGGCCGATCCGCGCACCGGCACGACGGTCGCGCAGAAGCTCGTGGATGACGGCATCAAGGGCATGCTCGGCCACTTCAACTCGGGCACGACCATTCCGGCCTCGCGCATCTACGCGAACGCGGGCATTCCGCAGATCGCGATGGCGACCGCGCCGGAATACACGCAGCAGGGCTTCAAGACGACCTTCCGCATGATGACCTCCGACACGCAGCAAGGCTCGGTCGCCGGCGCGTTCGCGGTGAAGAACCTCGGCATGAAGAAGATCGCGATCGTCGACGACCGCACGGCTTACGGCCAGGGTCTTGCCGATCAGTTCGAGAAGGCAGCGAAGGCAGCGGGCGCGAAGATCGTCGACCGTGAATACACCAACGACAAGGCCGTCGATTTCAAGTCGATCCTGACCAAGCTGAAATCGACGAACCCGGATCTGATCTACTACGGCGGCGCGGATTCGCAAGCGGCACCGATGGTCAAGCAGATGAAGCAGCTCGGCGTGAAGGCGCCGCTGATGGGCGGCGAGATGGTCCACACGCCGACCTTCATCAAGCTCGCCGGCGACGCGGCGAACGGCACGGTGGCCTCGCTTGCCGGTCTGCCGCTCGATGAAATGCCGGGTGGCAAGGCGTACGTCGAGAAGTACAAGGCGCGCTTCAACGAAGACGTGCAGACGTACTCGCCGTACGCCTTCGACGGCGCAATGGCGATGTTCACCGCGATGAAGACCGCGAACTCGACCGACCCGGCCAAGTACCTGCCGGTGCTCGCGAAGACGTCGAAGCCGGCGGTGACGTCGGCCGACCTCGCGTACGACCAGCACGGCGATCTGAAGAACGGCGGTATCACGCTGTACAAGGTCGTCGATGGCAAATGGACGACGCTGCAAAGCGTGGGCGGCAAGTAATTTTTTGCTGACTGCCGTTGATGAAGAAAAGCCCCGCTTCGGCGGGGTTTTTCATTGGCTACGCGTTCGACGCGCTGTCAGGCCACGCGGGCCATCTTTACTCCCCGCGCATCTTCCTGCCCTGCTCACGAATCTGCTCCAGCGTCGCTGCGGGCGTGCTCGCTTCCTGCGGCATGCGAATCTCGATCACGGCCGGCAACTGCGATTGGATCGCGCGTTGTAACGCGGGCAGAAACGCCTCGGTTCGTTCAACGGTTTCGCCATGAGCGCCGAACGATCGCGCGAATGCCGCGAAGTCCGGATTCGTGAGGCCGGTGCCATGCACACGATGCGGATAGTGCCGCTCCTGATGCATGCGGATCGTGCCGAAGTGACTGTTGTTGACGACGATGAACAGCACGCGCAGGTCGTACTGCATCGCGGTCGCGAGCTCCTGCGCGGCCATCATGAAGCAGCCGTCGCCGGCGAGCGCGACCACCGCGCGTTGCGGATAGAGCGACTTCGCCGCGAGCGCCGCCGGCACGCCGTAGCCCATCGCGCCGCTGGTCGGCGCGAGCTGCGAGCGGAAGTGTCGATACGAGAAATGTCGATGCAGCCACGTCGCGTAATTGCCGGCGCCGTTCGTGACGATCGCGTCGTCGGGCAAGTGCGCGCGCAGCTGCTGGATCACTTCGCCCAGCTGCACGTCGCCCGGAATCGGGCGCGGCTTGCGCCATTCCAGATACGCGCGATGCGCTTCTTCGGCGGCACCCGCCCAGACGAGCTTGCCGGACGACGACGGCTTCAGCTCCGCCAGCATCGCCGCGAGCTCAGGCATGCCGGAGACGATCGGCAGATCGGCCGCATACACGCGCCCGAGTTCTTCCGCGCCCTGATGCACGTGCACGAGCGTCTGCCGGGTCTTCGGAATGTCGAGCAGCGTATAGCCGTTGGTCGTCGCTTCGCCGAGGCGCGGACCGAGCGTGAGCAGCAGGTCCGCGTCGCGGATGCGCTGAGCGAGCGCGGGATTGATGCCGAGACCGACGTCGCCCGCGTAGTTCGGATGGTCGTTATCCAAGGTGTCCTGGAAGCGGAACGCGAGGCCGATCGGCAACTGCCAGCTTTCGATGAATTGCCGCAGGTCCGCGCATGCCGCCGGTGTCCAGCCGCTGCCGCCGGCGATCACCATCGGCCGTTGCGCGCCTTCGAGCAGTTCGCGCAGCTTCGCGATCTGCGCGGCCGACGGCGACGCCGCCACGCGCTGATAAGCGGGCGCCCCGGGCACGGCATCGCAAGCGTCGCTCAACACGTCTTCTGGCAGCGCCAGCACGACCGGCCCCGGGCGGCCCGACGTCGCCGTGTGAAACGCATGGCTCAGATATTCGGGAATCCGCTTCGGGTCATCGATTTGCGCGACCCACTTCGCCATCTGACCGAACATGCGCCGGTAGTCGATCTCCTGGAACGCCTCGCGATCGAGATGCTCGCGCGCGCATTGGCCGATCAGCAGAATCATCGGCGTGGAGTCCTGAAACGCGGTGTGCACGCCGATCGACGCATGCGTCGCGCCCGGTCCACGCGTGACGAGCGCGACACCCGGGCGGCCGGTCAGCTTGCCGACCGCTTCGGCCATGTTCGCGGCCGCGGCTTCGTGACGACAGACGACCGTCTGAATGCGCGCGGTTTCGTCGTGCAGCGAATCGAGCACGGCGAGAAAGCTTTCGCCGGGGACGCAGAACACGCGTTCGACGCCGTGCGTGAGCAATGCATCGACGACGAGGCGTGCGCCGGTGGTCCGTGCGGTATCCGAAGCGGAAAAGGAAGATGAATTGGAAGCGGGAGCATTCGGCAGCGACATTGCGAAGAAGCCTCCTGGCAGTGCGTGAGTGCGTTGGGATGGAGCCGCATCGATCGAACCGGCGGCAGCGGCCGATGGGCGCTTCGACAGCTTACGCCGGGCACGCAGGCGCTGTCATGCAATGCAGCACCCAACCACTCAACACTCGACGATATTGACCGCGAGTCCGCCGCGCGACGTTTCCTTGTACTTGGTCTTCATGTCCGCGCCCGTTTCGCGCATCGTCTTGATCACCGAATCGAGCGACACGTAGTGGCTGCCGTCGCCGCGCAACGCCATGCGCGCGGCATTGACCGCCTTCACCGATGCCATCGCGTTGCGCTCGATGCACGGAATCTGCACCATGCCGCCGACCGGATCGCAGGTGAGACCGAGGTTATGCTCCATGCCGATTTCCGCGGCGTTCTCGACCTGCTTCGGCGTGCCGCCCATCACGGCGGCGAGCGCGCCCGCGGCCATCGAGCACGCGACGCCGACTTCGCCCTGGCAGCCCACTTCCGCGCCGGAGATCGACGCGTTCAGCTTGTACAGGATGCCGATCGCGGCGGCCGTCATCAGAAAGTCGATCACGCCCTGCTCGTTCGCGCCCGGCATGAAGCGCGTGTAGTAATGCAGCACGGCCGGAATGATGCCGGCCGCGCCATTGGTCGGCGCGGTGACGACGCGTCCGCCCGCGGCGTTCTCTTCGTTGACGGCGATCGCGTACAGATTGATCCAGTCGACCATGGACAACGGATCTTGCAATGCGCGCTCCGGGTTGCCCGTCAATGCGCGATACAGCTGCGGCGCGCGCCGCTTCACCTGGAAGGGCCCCGGCAAGTGACCATCGGCATCGGGATTGTTGATGCCGCACCCCCGCGCGACGCACGATTGCATCACGTCCCAGATTTTCAGCAGACCGGCGCGCGTTTCTTCTTCGGTATGCCAGGCGCGCTCGTTTTCCCACATCAGCTGCGCGATGCTTTTGCCGCTCGACGCGCACAGCGCGAGCAATTCGTTGCCCGTACGAAACGAATGCGGGAGTTGATCGACGGCGCTCAACACCTTCGTGTTGGGCGCGCCGGCCGTCACGACGAAGCCGCCGCCGACCGACAGGTAGGTCGACTCGCGTAGCGTCGCGCCTTGCGCGTCGAACGCGAAAAGTTTCAGGCCATTCGGATGCTCGGGCAGCGCCTGGCGATAAAACGCGATGTGCTCTTTCTGCACGAACGGCACCTCATGTGTGCCGAGCAGCGCGAGCTTGCGCGACACGCGCACGGCGTCGAGCCGTTGCGCGATCGTGCCGGGGTCGACGGTGTCGGGCGCATCGCCCATCAGGCCGAGCATCACGCCGCGATCGGTGCCGTGCCCTTTGCCGGTCGCGCCGAGCGAGCCGTACAGCTCCGCCTTCACCGATGCGGTGGTGTCGAGCAGCCCGTCGCGCTCGAGTCCCTGGACGAACATCAGCGCCGCGCGCATCGGCCCGACCGTATGCGAGCTCGACGGACCGATGCCGATTTTGAAGAGATCGAAGACGCTGACTGCCATGTACCACTCCCTGCTGGAAATAAAAAGTTTAGCGCGCCGGCAGCGGCAAACACACGGCGAGCCACGCGGGCGGCGTCGGTGCGAGCTGCAGCGCGACCGGCGTAAAGCGTCCATCGAGACGCGCCGCCAGGTGAAACAGTTCCGTCGCGTCCTTGGGATCCCACTGACCCGAATAACCGGGCAAGCCGGCCTCGCGACGTTTGGCATCGAACGGAACGTTCGAATGCACGAATTCCTGATGCGTCTGGCCGCCGGTAGCGAACGGCGCGAGCCAGTTCAGCGCCGCGAGCAGCGTCGCGCCGTTCGCGCCCTTCTCCTGCAGCCAGTTGCGGTTGTGGCGGCGCGCGGCGAGCGCGGCCGTCACAAGCGGTTGCAGATCGTACGTCACATAGTGCAGCGCGTCGCGTTCGCCGAAGTCGATCGTCGAGCCGTCCGGCGCAATGTTGTCGCCGATATGCTCGACGAACAGCCGCTGCGCGGCATTGATCATCTTGCGATTGTCGAGCGTGAACGCGGCCATCGCGATCAGCTTGATGCGGTGGCTTTGCCAATTGTTGCGAAACGTGCCCGTGAGCGGACGCGGCTGGGCGTCGATCTGCGCGATGTAGCCGTTCGCAAGCTTCGTCAGAAATGCCATCGCCGCGTTGCGCGTCTTCACCGGTAAGGCGCTCGCGGTCATGTCGTACGCGAGGATCAGCCCTTCGAAACGCGTTTCGTCGATCGGATTGAAGCTCGGCTGATAGGTCGTGACCCACGCATACAACAGACGGTCAACGAGCTTCAGGAAGCGGTCGTCGCTGGTCGCGCGCCACGCGAGCGCGGCGTCGCGCAGCAGGTCGAGATCCTGCTCCGCTGCGACGCTCTGGTCGTAGATGCCCTCGTGCGGCAGCGTGCCCTCCGTGTGCAATTTGGCCAGCGCGTGCGGCTGCTCGTTCAGACGCGCCTGCACGTTGGCGACGAGCGCCTTGACGCCCGGGTCGGCATTGGTGCGCTCGCTCGTTTGCAGCGCTGGCGCCGCGCAGAAATTCATCGCGGCTTGCGCCTCGCGCAGCGGCAGCAACGCGGCCGCGCCGGCCAGCAGCACCGCGTACGCGGATCGCCACACACGGGCGCCGGCCGCCGCTGCCTGGCTTTGCATCAATCGCACCTTTCGCGCCATGCGAAACTCCTCGTTAGGCTGATTCGGTGTGTGATGTTAGCCGGTTGCGGCTTTCAACGACAGAAACGCGCGCGGGCGCCCGCGCACCTTCACCGCGCGGCGCCGCCTGCTCACGCGAGCTGCGTTGGCGGCCGGCGGCGGGCGCTGCTTATTCGTAATCTGCGATCGGCACGCACGAGCAGAACAGGTTGCGATCACCGTACACGTTGTCCGCCCGGCCGACCGGCGGCCAGTACTTGTTCGCGATCAGCGTCTTCAGCGGATAGGCGGCGGTCTCGCGCGCATAGGCGTGCTTCCAGTCGTCGGCGATCACGACCGCCGCCGTGTGCGGCGCGTGCTTCAGCGGATTGTCCTCACGATCGGAGCGGCCTTCCTCGACCGCGCGGATTTCCTCCCGGATCGCGATCATCGCCTCGATGAAGCGGTCGAGCTCTTCCTTCGACTCCGACTCGGTCGGCTCGACCATCAGCGTGCCCGGCACCGGGAAGCTCATCGTCGGTGCGTGGAAGCCGTAGTCGGCGAGGCGCTTGGCGACGTCGTCGACGGTGATGCCACTCGTGTCTTTGATCGGACGCAGATCGAGAATGCACTCGTGCGCGACGAGGCCGCCGGGGCCCGAATACAGCACCGGATAATGCGGCGCGAGCTTGTTGGCGACGTAGTTCGCATTGAGGATCGCGGTCTCGGTCGCGGCGGCCAGATTCTTCGCGCCCATCATCGCGATGTACATCCATGAGATCGGCAGAATCGACGCCGAGCCGTAAGGCGCGGCCGAGACTGCGCCAATGCCTTGCGGCGCGCGCTCGTAGCCGGACGAAGTCTGGTTCGGCAGGAACTGCGCGAGGTGCGCGCCGACCGCGACGGGACCCACGCCCGGTCCGCCGCCGCCGTGCGGAATGCAGAAGGTCTTGTGGAGGTTCAGGTGCGAGACGTCGCCGCCGAACTGGCCCGGCGCGCACAGGCCGACCATCGCGTTCATGTTCGCGCCGTCCACGTACACCTGGCCGCCGTGCGCGTGCACGATCTCGCAGATTTCGCGGACGTTCTGTTCGAACACGCCGTGCGTCGACGGATACGTGATCATGATCGCCGCGAGCTTGTCGGCGTGCTGCGCGGCCTTCTTCTTCAGATCTTCGACATCGACGTTGCCCTGCGCGTCGCATCCCACGACCACGACCTGCATGCCGGCCATCTGCGCCGACGCCGGGTTCGTGCCGTGCGCCGAAGCGGGAATCAGGCAGACGTTGCGATGCGCTTCGCCGCGCGACGCGTGATAGGCGTGAATGATCAACAGACCTGCGTATTCGCCCTGCGAGCCCGCGTTCGGCTGCAACGATACCGCCGCATAGCCGGTCGCGGTGACCAGCATCTGTTCGAGCTGATCGATCATCTTGCGATAGCCGACGGTTTGCTCGGCCGGCGCGAACGGATGCATCTGACCGAACTCGGGCCACGTGACCGGCAGCATTTCCGAGGTCGCGTTCAGCTTCATCGTGCAGGAGCCGAGCGGGATCATCGAGCGGTCGAGCGCGAGGTCCTTGTCGGACAGGCTGCGCAGATAGCGCAGCATTTCCGTTTCCGAATGGTGTCGATTGAATACGTGATGCGTGAGGTACGCGCTCGTGCGTTCGAGCGCGGCCGGCACCGACGCGCTGTTCGATGCGCTCAGTGCCGAATCGAGCGCGTCGACTTGCGGCACCTCGCTGACGCCCGCGGCCTGCGCGAATATCGCGAGCAGATCGGCGAGATCGCCGCGCGTGGTGGTTTCGTCGACTGACACGCCGACTTGCGCGTCGCTGACGCGGCGCAGGTTGATGCGCTTCGCTCGCGCGGCGTCGTGCAGCGCTTGCGTGCGCGCGCCGCTATTGAACGTGAGCGTGTCGAAGAAGGTCTCGTTCGCGAGCGTGTAGCCGAGTTGCTTCGCGCCTTCGGCGAGCAGCGCGGCGACCCGGTTCACGCGCAGCGCGATCGTCTTCAGGCCGCGCGGGCCGTGATAGACCGCGTACATGCTCGCCATGATGGCGAGCAGCGCCTGCGCGGTACACACGTTCGAGGTCGCCTTCTCGCGGCGGATGTGCTGCTCGCGCGTTTGCAGCGCGAGGCGCAACGCGGAGTTGCCCTGCGCGTCGACGGTCACGCCGACCAGGCGCCCCGGCATCTGCCGCTTGAATTCGTCGCGCACCGCGAGGTAGGCGGCATGCGGTCCGCCGAAGCCGATCGGCACGCCGAAACGCTGGGTATTGCCGACGGCCACGTCCGCGCCCCATTCGCCCGGAGGCGTGAGCAGCGTCAGCGCGAGCAGGTCGGCGGCGACGACGACATGGCCGCCCGCCGCGTGGATCGCTTCAGTCAGCGCGCGGTAGTCGCGCACGTCGCCGTTGACGCCCGGATATTGGAGCAGCACGCCGAACGCGTTGGCGTTGGCGGCTGCATCGGCCGGGCCCACTTTGACTTCGATGCCGACCGGGGTCGCGCGCGTCTTCACGACTTCGATGGTTTGCGGCAGCACGTCGTCGGCAACGAAGAACACGTTCGATTTCGGCTTGCCGACGCGTTGCAGCAGCGTCATCGCTTCGGCGGCGGCGGTCGCCTCGTCGAGCAGCGACGCGTTGGAGATCGCGAGTCCGGTCAGGTCGGTGACCATCTGCTGGAAGTTCAGCAGCGCTTCCAGACGGCCTTGGGAAATTTCCGGCTGATACGGCGTGTACGCGGTGTACCACGCCGGATTTTCCAGCACGTTGCGCAGGATCACCGTCGGCGTATGGGCGTTGTAATAGCCCTGGCCGATGTAGGAGCGGAACACCTGGTTCTGGTCCGCGAGCTCGCGCAGCGCGGCGAGCGCCTCGGCTTCGCTCTTCGGTTGCGCGAAGGGGCCGAGCGGCAGCGTTTCGGTGCGGCGGATCGTCTTCGGGATGACGGCGTCGATCAATGCCGCGCGCGACGCGAAGCCGAGTGCTTCGAGCATCGCTTGCTGGTCGGCCGCATCCGGGCCGATATGCCGTTCGGCGAAGGCGTCATGCACTTCGAGCGCGGCGAGCGAGAGAGGAGTGCGGTTCATCAGACGATCCGGGTGTTCGAGCTTCATGGGTGGTCCTGGCGGCGCGGCGCGCGCCGTTTTGCGAGCGCCGCGCCTGGCGGTTAAAACGGAAGGTGAATCAGGAGCCGATCGACTTCGCGTACGCGTCGGCGTCGATCAGACGCTCGAGCGACGCGTCGGCGGTCGGCTTGATCTTGAACAGCCAACTGTCGTACGGCGCGCTGTTGACCGTGTCCGGCGAGTCGGCGACGGCTGTGTTCGCTTCGATGACTTCGCCCGAAACCGGCGCGTAGATGTCGGAAGCGGCCTTCACCGATTCGATCACGGCGACGGTATCGCCCGCGGTCACGGACTTGCCCAGTTCCTGGACTTCGAAGAAGACGATGTCGCCGAGCGCTTCCTGCGCGTGGTCGGTGATGCCGACCGTCAGCGTGCCGTCCGCTTCGGTGCGGACCCATTCGTGCGATTCGGTGTATTTCAGATCGGCCGGGATGCTCATCGGGATGCTCCTGAACGGTATGTTCCGTAGTGATTGAATTTAGGGGGCGTGCGCCGGCCGCTTAGACCGCCAGCACCTTGCCGTTGCGCACGAATGGCAGTTTTACCACGCGTGCGGGGCAGGCTTTGTCGCGAATCCGGACGTGCACGGTGTCGCCCGGCTGCACGCCTTTCGGCACGCGCGCGAAGGCGATCGATTCCTGCATGGTCGGCGAGAACGTGCCGCTGGTGATTTCGCCGTCGCCGTGCGGCGTGACGACCTTCTGATGCGCGCGCAGCACGCCCGCGGCCTTGCCGTTTTCCTTCAGCAGGACCAGGCCGACGAACGCGGCGCGCGAGCCGTCGGCTTCGAGCCGGCTCTTGCCGACGAACTCGCGCGGCGAGCTCAGGTCGACGGTCCATGCGAGGCCGGCGTCGAGCGGCGAGATATCGTCGTCCATGTCCTGGCCGTACAGGTTCATGCCGGCTTCGAGGCGCAGCGTGTCGCGGGCACCGAGACCGGCCGGGCGCACGCCATGGGCGGCGAGTGCGTTCCACAGCGTTTCGACGTGGTTAGCCGGCACGATGATCTCGAAGCCGTCTTCGCCGGTATAGCCGGTGCGCGCGACGGTCAGCTCGCCGAACGGCGTGCTGTCGACGCGTGCGGCGTTGAACGGTTTCAGCGCTTCCGTCGCGGCGCGCGCTGCCGGCACGGTTTGCCAGACTTTTTCGCGCGCGTTCGGGCCTTGCACGGCGACGATCGCCAGATCGCGGCGCGGCGTGATGGTGAGGCCGAAGCCGCCCCCCGCATTGAGCCGGTCGAACCAGGCGATGTCTTTGTCGGCGGTGCCGGCATTGACGACCACGCGAAAGTGGTCTTCGCCTAAGTAATAGACGATCAGGTCGTCGATCACACCGCCGTTCGGATGCAGCATGCAGGAGTAGAGCGCGCGGCCCGGCGTTTGCAGCTTCGCGACGTTGTTGGCGAGCGCGTATTCGAAGAACGCGCGCACTCGATCGCCGGCGAAGTCGACCACGCACATGTGCGACACGTCGAACATGCCGGCGTCGGTGCGCACCGCGCGATGTTCGTCGATCTGCGAGCCGTAGTTGACGGGCATGTCCCAGCCGCCGAAGTCGACCATGCGGGCATTGAGCGCACGGTGAGCGGCGTGGAGCGGGGTGTGTTTGAGTTCGGTCATGGGGCCTCGGGCGTCTCGCGAAACAAAAAGGCCATGCGGGGCAACGCGTCGCGGCGCGATGCCTGCGAGCGTGGTCCTGCATGACCCCTCTGTCCTCGATACCTGAGAGATTGCGCTGCCGTGACGTGCTCAATGAGCTCGATCCGTCACGGTGAAACGCGCGCCCCTTCGGTGGGCAGCCTGCCTGCTGTGCACGAAATGCACGCGGATGGCTACTGCCGCTCTCCAGAGTGCGAAAAAACCGCCGCAAGGCGGGTTCTTTCGACGCGGTCGGTCCTTTTGCCTGAGAGTTTGCGGGTGTGCCCCTTCGGCGGCGCGGCCTGCGATTTTTCGCCGGCCGGCGCGCTCTCCCGACGCGTGCGGCGAATTTACGCGACGGGCCGGGGCTTGTCAAATGAAGGGCCCGCGAGCGGTGTGGAGGCGGCTGCGGCGGTTCGGGGCGTCAAAAGGAAGAGCGCGGACCGCCGGTTCCGCGCTTGTCTGTTGCATCTCCCAACGCTATGCGTCAACGCATGATGAGCGGTAGTGGATGCTCACTTGCTAGCTCGTTTGCCGACTCGGTTTTGCGACTTACCCGGCGGCTCACTCGCCGATCGCATGAGCCGCGTTGTCCAGCTCCTGGTTCAGCACGCGCTGTTCTTCCGCGGACAGACCGCCCCCGTGCTGGGCGGCCATGTCATGCGCTTCCTGACGGATCGTCTCGAGACGGTGATGCAGCGCGGCGCCTTGCGGCGGCGGGTAATAGCCCTGATCCACGCGGTTATCGATACGGTGCGCCAGATTATCGATGCGGCCGTCGACCTGATGCAGGCGTTTATCCGCGATCTGCTGGACAGTGGGCCCCGGATGCGGCGCTGGCGGGGGCGTCACCACGCAGGCGGCGACGGAGCCGAGCAGCGCGCATGCGGCGAGGGCACGGATGATTCGAGACATGGATTCTCCGGGAGTCGTTGTCGTATTGGTTGCTACCGGCTAGGAACGGATGAGCAGGAACGCCCGCTGACTCGGCAGCAGGCGAATTTGTAACGTTATGTTCCTTTCTGGAACGTCAGGAAGGCCCGCACCGGCGGCATTCGCGGCGCGAAAGGCCGCCTCGTTTTGTGACTCACGGAGCGGATGGCGGGGCGAGGCTCAGCGAATGCGCTCGAACGGCAGCCGCACGCCCTGCTCGGAGCTGCGCGCGGCCAGTTCGATGATGGTCATGACATCGACTGCGTCGCGCGCGCGGATCGGAAACGCGATGCCGTTCTGGATCGCGTCGGCCAACGCAACATAGAAGCCGGCGTACTCGCCGTTGCGGGTCGGCAATTCGCGCTCGACTTCCTGGTCGCCTTCGAGCACGCGCAGTACGCCGGAGGCATTGCCGGCGCCGAAGCCTTCGTCGCCGGGGCGCAGACCGGCTTTCAGCTGATCTTCCTGGGTGTCGAGCCCGTACTTCACGTAGCTGCCGCGCGTGCCGTGGATTGCAAAGCGCGGTCCGGGCAAGGCGGTCAGTGCGCTTGCGTGCAGCATGACCTCGAACTCGTCGTAGCCGAGCTGAATGTGCACGTAGTCGGGGGCGCTCGCTTCGTCGCGATGTGAGCGCACCGTCGCCGCCACCGTGTTCGGTGCGCCGAACAGGGCGAGCGCCTGGTCGATCAGATGCGGTCCGAGATCGAACAGCAGGCCGCCACCGCGCGTCACATCCTCGCGCCAGCGCTGACGCACCCCGGGCCGGAAGCGGTCGAAATGCGACTCGTAGTGTGTGACGCGACCCAGTTCCGCGCGTGCGAGCAGATCGCGCACAGTCAGAAAGTCGCCGTCCCAGCGGCGATTGTGAAAGGGCGCGAATAGCTTGCCGCGCGCGAGCGCGATATTGGAAAGCGTATGGGCGTCGGCGGCGCTCAGCGTGACCGGCTTGTCGACGACTACGTGCTTGCCCGCTTCGAGCGTGCGGCGCGCGAGGTCGAAGTGCGTGTCGTTCGGGGTCGCGATCACGATGCAGTCGATGTCGTCGAGCGCGAGCAGCGCGTCGAGATCAGCGACGATTTTCGCGTGCGGATAGTCGGCGCGCGCGCGCTCGGATTGTCCGGTCGCAATTGCGGCGACGCTCGCGCGTCCGCAATGTTCGATCACCGGTGCGTGAAACGTCGCGCCGGCGAAGCCATAGCCGATCAATCCAATCTTCAGCGATGCAGACATGCGAGTCTTCCTGGGGCGAGCGGCGCGCCGTCTTGCCACCGCGGCGGCGGCGCGCAACCTCATTATTGTGGCATTGGTGGGCCGGGCTCGGGGCTCGGCATTCGGGCGGCCTTGCGCGCAGTCTGTCGGGGCGTCCGGTCCATCGAGGCATCCATTGAGGATGTCCATGTTAACATCGCACCTCTCGCGCGCATTGCGCCGCGCAGCATGTCCCGGGCCTTCGGCCGGCGCCTCCCGCCAGTCCGACCTCAGCGGCCTTCAACCGTAATACCCATCCACAAACGATGTCCGCAGGCCTGAATCCCGCTCAAAGTGAAGCGGTCCGTTATCTCGACGGGCCCTGTCTCGTGCTCGCCGGCGCCGGCAGCGGCAAGACGCGCGTGATCACGCAGAAAATCGCGCATCTGATCGAAGCGAAGGGCTTCGAGCCGCGCCACATCGCCGCCGTCACGTTCACGAACAAAGCCGCGGCCGAGATGCGCGAGCGCGTCGGCAAGCTGCTCGAAGGCAAGACGCTGACTGCGCCCGGCAAGGAAGGCCGCAAGGTGCCCGTGAACCAGCTGACGGTGTGTACCTTCCACTCGCTGGGCGTGCAGATTCTCCGGCAAGAAGCGGAGCACGTCGGTCTGAAGCCGCAGTTCTCGATCATGGATTCCGACGACTGCTTCGGCATGATCCAGGAGCAGGTCGGTTCGACGGACAAGGGCTTCATCCGCAAGATCCAGTCGATCATCTCGCTATGGAAGAACGGCCTGATCATGCCCGAGCAGGCGATCGCGACCGCGTCGACCGAGGACGAGCATCAGGCGGCGATCGTCTATCGCAACTACGTGGCGACGCTGCATGCCTATCAGGCGGTCGATTTCGACGATCTGATTCGCCTGCCCGCCGAGCTGTTCGCGAACAACGAGCAAGTGCGTGACCGCTGGCAAAACAAGCTGCGCTATCTGCTGATCGACGAGTATCAGGACACCAACGCGTGCCAGTACGAACTGGTGAAGCTGCTGGCCGGCAAGCGTGCGGCGTTCACGGCGGTCGGCGACGACGACCAGGCGATCTACGGCTGGCGTGGCGCCACCCTCGAAAACCTCGGCCAGCTCGGCAAGGATTTTCCGAACCTGCACCTGATCAAGCTCGAACAGAATTACCGCTCGACGGTACGCATCCTGACCGCCGCGAACAACGTGATCGCCAACAACCCGAAGCTGTTCGAGAAGAAGCTGTGGTCCGAGCATGGCACGGGCGACACGATCACGGTGACCGGCTGCAACGACGAGGAGCACGAGGCGGAGTCCGTCGTGTTTCGGCTGTCCGCGCACAAGTTCGAGCGGCGCACGCATTTTCGCGACTACGCGATCCTCTATCGCGGCAATTTCCAGGCGCGCATCTTCGAGCAGGTGCTGCGCCGCGAACGGATTCCGTACGTGCTGTCGGGCGGCCAGTCGTTCTTCGACAAGGCTGAGATCAAGGACATTTGCGCGTACTTGCGCCTGATCGCGAACGCGAACGACGACCCCGCGTTCATCCGCGCGATCACGACGCCGCGCCGCGGCGTCGGCAATACGACACTGGAGGCGCTCGGCGCGTTTGCGGGCCAGGCGAAGGTGTCGCTGTTCGAGGCGGTCTACATGGGCGGCATCGAGGCGCGCCTGTCGCCGCGCCAGATCGAGCCGATGCGCACGTTCTGCGACTTCATGCAGCGCCTGACCGACCGCGCGGAGAACGACGCGGCGGGCACGCTGCTCGACGAGTTGATGGCGGCGATCCACTACGAAGCGTATCTGTACGACGCGTTCGACGAACGCCAGGCGCAGGCGAAGTGGCAGAACGTGCTCGAGTTCATCGAGTGGTTGAAGCGTAAGGGCACGAAGAAGGAGCCGGAGCACGGCAACGGCAGCGAGGCGACCGGCTACGATACCGCCGACGGTTTCGGCGATACGGGCAAGAATCTGCTTGGCCTGATCCAGACGGTCGCGCTGATGTCGATGCTCGAAGGCCGCGAGGAAGATCCCGATGCGGTGCGGTTGTCGACCGTGCATGCGTCGAAGGGGCTCGAGTATCCGCACGTGTTCCTGGTCGGCGTCGAGGAAGGCATCATGCCGCATCGCGGCGGCGCGGACGACGAGCCGATCGACGACGCGCGCATCGAGGAGGAGCGTCGCCTCATGTATGTCGCGATCACGCGCGCGCAGCGCAGCCTGCATCTGAACTGGTGCAAGAAGCGCAAGCGGGCGCGCGAGACGATCGTCTGCGAGCCGTCGCGCTTCATCAACGAAATGCTGCTCGACGATGCGCCGCCGCCGACGCCGGAAGAGGCGCCGATGTCGCCGAAGGACCGGCTCGCGAGTCTGAAGGCGTTGTTACAGAAGGCATGACCGCCTGAGGCTTTGAGTGCCAGGCAGGTGCGCTTGCCAGCCAATGCACGTAAAAAATCCCTGCATCGCGGTAGCGCATGCAGGGATTTTTTCGTTCAGCGGCCGATGCCGCCCGCTTTATTTCGCCGCGCTGACCATATAGTCGACCGCGGCCTTGACGTCCGCATCCGACGCGTTCGAACCGCCCTTCGGCGGCATCGCGCCCTTGCCGTGCAGCGCGTAGTTGTAGATCGTGTCCATCGGGTCCTTCAGGCGCGGCGCCCATGCTTGCTTATCGCCGAACTTCGGCGCGTTGAGCACGCCGGCCGCGTGACAGGCCTGACATACCGACTGATACAGCGCCTTGCCGGCCTGCGAGGCGTCGGCGCTTTGCGCCCCGCCTGCTGCCGGCGCGGGCGTTTGCGGCACGCTCGCCATCGCCGCCATGGCTGCGGCGGCCTGCTGTGCCGCGCCCGCGTCCGATGCGCCTGGCGCTCCTGCTGCACCGGATGCCGCGGCCGCACCTGATGCGGCGGCTGCGCCCGCCGCCGGTTGCGCCGGCTCGGGGAAGCTCGCGCCCGAATTGTTCGCCATATAGACGACCGCGCGGGCGATCTCGAAGTCGCTGTAGTCGTCGGGACTCGTGCCGCCGCGCGGCGGCATGGCGCCCTTGCCGGACAGCGCGGTGTGCCACAGGGTGTCGAAGCCTTGCGCGATGCGCGGCGCCCAGTCGGCGGTGTTGGTGAATTTCGGCGCACCAGCGGCACCTGACGCGTGACACGCTGAACAGACCGCTTTGTAGACTTCCTCGCCGCTCTTGTAGACGCGCGGCGCGTTGGCGTCGCGGATCTCGACCTGGGCGATTGGATGGATGCGGGAGGTGACTTCGGCTTCGGAGAGGGAGTCGGTGCCGGCGCCGGTGCGCGTCGAATTGTCGACGTAGACGGCGAGTAGAACGATGATGATGATCGGCACAGCGAACCCGGCGATGACGGCGGCGATGAGCTGTGCTGGGGTTTTGATCGGGGCTCCGTGTGGTGCTTCGCTCATGCTTGTCTCGTCTCCGTGGGTATGTGAGCGGTACAGCGCGACGGCAACTTCTTGTTCTTTATCAGCCACGGACGATTATAGACGCAAGGTTTCGGCTGCGGCGAGGGGGCCTGGAGGGTGTTCAGCAGGCGTTTACCCGGAGCGGCAGGGACGGTGGCAGGGCTCGGGGAAGACGCTGGAGCGGGCGTCGGAGGCCGTCCGGTGGACGGTTCGGCCGAAACCGGGTATTCTTGTGGTCTCTCGCGTTGGCGTCGCGCCTGTTCTGGTTGCCGTGCTTTCGCGTAAGTTCCCCCGCAGTTTGTGGTGATGCGCCCGTAGCTCAATGGATAGAGTACTGCCCTCCGAAGGCAGGGGTTGCTGGTTCGATCCCAGCCGGGCGCGCCAAGTCTGACAACGATTCCCCCGTTTCCTCCCCCTCCGAACTACAGCTAAATTGCAGTTAACTTCGGCGTTGCTGGCGCCATGCGGCAGAGCGCGCCGTCGACGGCCGCGACCGTCCCTTTGCGCATACCGTTCAGAAATTGGCGTGAGGATTCGTTTGCGCTCATGTCGGCAATGGTGCCGACAGCTCGCGCGAGATGCGAGCGACGCTGTTGTGAGTGCGTCGGGTACACAAAAGGCCCCTAAATATAGGGGCCTCTGGTGTTTTGCGTGATCGCTTACGGCTTCGTCACGATCAGGCCGATAGACGTCGCAACGTAGCCTTCGAGCTTGATTTTCAGGTGCGGCGACGACGAATAGGGCGGGGCGTCTATGTGGTGGTCGACCGGCTTGCTACCGGGATTGAAATTGAACGGTGCGACGGCGTAGCCTTCGGCTTCCAGCTCGTCGCGTAGCAACTCCATATCGCGCCGGCGGAAAATCACGCAGCCGGGATCTTCGAGCGTTTCGTCGTTCGACGAGAGGTTGAATTCGGTTGTGTGAACGGCGACGCCGCCGGGTTTGAGGCAGCGCGCCGAGTTCTTCACAAAGTCGAGGCCGTGCCGAATAGAACCAAGGTGCTCGAACGCGCAGCAGGACCAGACAAAATCGAACGAGCCGGCGAATTTGTCGGGGACCGCATTCATGTCGGCAAACTCGAACGAAACGCGCTCGGCGAATTGTCGAGGGGCGCAAATGCCGTAACTGTTGAGGCCTTCGAGGGTCGAGGCGTGCTCGTTGGTCGCGACCCATCCTTTCTCGGCGGCCTCAGCCGTTTGCAGGTCGGTCGCGGTGATCGTGCATCCGTGCTTTGCCATGACAGCCGATAGAGGCTCGCCGCCGCAGCCAAAGCCGAGGCCGCGCTTGCCGGCGGCCAGCATGCCGGATTGCGCAAGAGCTTCGAGCGTATAGACGAATTCCCATTGCTTGCGGGCGAGGCGCGCGGGCGATTTCATTTCGCGACACCATCGGCGATAACGGTCCTCAACACATTGCGACGCGGTGCAGAGCTGCGAGGAAATATCGCGCAACGATGGTTCGGGCGACCCCTTGCCGTCGATCACGAGCGGCGCGCTCGTGTACCGTGCAGACCATTCGCGCGCGGTTCTCGCGCGCCAGTACCGATCGTAAAGCGCGAGCTGGATAGGGCCGATGAGCGGCGCTTTCTTTGAGGCGTTCACGATGCTGGCCATTGCGTTTCGTAGCGATGCCATCCTGATTTGCGTGTAAGGGGGTGTCAGGATCAGGGAGTATCGCACGAGCTGGACGCTCCAGGCCACGAGGTGCTCGAGCAGCAAGTCGCGGATCATTTCGCGGTCGGCGTCGGAAAACCCGCGCAGCACGCGGGCCGGATATCCGTGACTGCCAGGCCGATCGGATGCGCCTGTTCGTGTCGGCGAAAGACGGGTCGATTTCGCACGAGCTGTAAATCTTTTGCTTCGCCTTCGTCAGCGCGACCAGCTCCGTCATGTCTTGCTGTCGCGAGTCATTGGCCGGATCAGCAGCGCAAACAGCGTGGCGATACAGAAGCCCGCTCCGGCATAAAACGTCGCACTCGCTCCCAGACGGTCCCAGAGTTGACCGGCCAAGACACTGGCGACAAGCATCGCCAGTCCGCTCGTCAGGTTGAAGAAGCCGAACGCAGTGCCTTTCAGTTCGGCCGGTACTGATTGCGCGACCATGGTCGCCAGCAGACCCTGCGTCAATCCCATATGCAGCCCCCACAGGGCTACTCCAAATATCACGATCGGCCATGCGTTGCCATGAGCCAGCACGATGTCGGATGCGACGAGCACCAGAATGCCGGCGGCCAACAGGCTGGTGTGACTCGTCGAGTCAGCCAGTTTTCCGAACGGGTACGCCGACAGCGCGTACACGATGTTCATCGCCACCATGACGAGTGGCACCAGAGCTATCGGCACACCGCCCTGCATGGCGCGCAACACGAGGAAGGCTTCACTGAAGCGTGCGAGCGTGAAGATTGCACCGACAGCCACAACCCACCAGTAGGGCCGGCTGAGTTTCTTCAGGCTTTCGAGCTTAATCGGGTTGACGCGCTTTGCTCCCGGCTGCCGAGCGGGTTCCGAGATACCGAAAGCGAGTAACGCTACGGCAACGAGTCCCGGCACCACCGCGACCCAAAATACCCAACGGAACTTGTCCGCCCACAGGAGCATCAGGGCGACCGCGAGCAACGGCCCAAGAAAGGCGCCGATTGTGTCCAGTGATTGCCGCAGGCCATAGGCCGCGCCGCGCAGATGCGCGGGGGTGATGTCAGCCACGAGTGCGTCGCGCGGTGCGCCCCGAATGCCTTTTCCTGCTCTGTCGATCACACGTGCCGTCAATACGATTCCCGCCGTGGGCGCCAGCGCAAACAGTGGCTTGCTTAGCGCCCCCATGCCATATCCGATGACCGCGAGCCACTTCCGGTTACCGAGGTAGTCGCTCAGCGCACCCGAAAACACCTTGACGATGGGTGAAGCCGCCTCTGCCACGCCTTCGATCAGGCCGACCATCGTGGCGCTTGCACCGAGACTTGTCACGAGGAACATCGGAAGCAGGCTGTGGATGATTTCCGACGAGATGTCCATGAACATGCTCACGAAGCCGAGCATCCAGATGTCACGGGGAATCTGGCTGAGCGTACTGGCGCGCTGGGTTGAATCGGTCCGCACGTGTTTTCGGTTCAGTAGGTTTCTGCGTCAATCCGGGTATTGTCACACCGCCGCGCAACGGTGCGGTCGAACTCGATCCCTGCCTGAGGGGCCCTTGGGCGTCGACATCATTTAAGGCGTATTCCGGCGTTGCCGCTCGCGCCGGTATACATAGAGCGCCGGCAGCAGGTTCGTACTGAGCAAACCGCTCCACACCAGCCCGCCCAGTGTAACGATGGCGAGCCCTCGTTCCGGGGCCGCGCCTTTGCCGAAGCCGAGCGCGGTCGGGAGCAGACCCAGCGATGCGGTCAGAACCGTCAGTAGAATCGGCCTGAACCGCACCTCGACTGCGTCTCGTACCGCATCGAGTACGTACTGTCCCCGCGCTTCGTTGCGCTTCACCAGTTGCAACAGCACGATGCCGTGGTTCAGGCTCACGCCAATCAGTGTGAGAAACGCAATCAGCCCGATGGCGTTCAGACCGACACCGCTCACCACCAGCGCGATTGCGCCGCCGGAAAACGCCAGCGGCATCTGCAACAGAAGCAGTCCCGGCACCAGCAGACCATCGAATTGCAGCGTCAGGATACCCAGCATCAGCGCGAGTGCGACTGCCGCCGCGATGGCTACATTGATTGCCGCATGCTCCAGTTGCGGATACAAGCCACCGAACTTCACTTCATATCCCGCCGGCATGCGAAGCGTTTCGAGCGCTTTCTTCGAGGCGGAGATGACTTGCCCGAGCGGCGCGGTCGGTGTGGCCAGTATCTCAATCGCACGAAGGCCGTTCAGATGCCGGATAACGTTCGGCCCCGTCGTCATATGGACGTCGGCCACGTCCCGCAAGGCGGCCCAGCCATTGGCCATGATGGGGATCTGTTTCAGCTGCTCAATGGACAGTTGTGTGGGGTCCGCCAGTCGAACGAAGACGTCCAGGCGGCTGTTACCCTCGGGAACCGTTGCAATCGTCTGCCCCGCCAGCAGGATGTGCAGCTGTGCGAAGAGTTGCGCCGGCGTAATGCCGTGAAGAGCGAGACCGGCCGGATTCGGCGTGATTTGCAATTCGGTGATGGGATAGCCATCGTTGTTGAACACGTCGGACAGATTAGGTACTTCCGCGAGTCGGCTCGTCACTTCGGATGAGAGCGATTGCAGCGTCGTAATGGAATCGCCGTACACGTCGATCACGAACGGCTGGGGCAACCCGGAAAGTGTCTCACCCACCCGTTCCAGGGTCGGCGTTCCAATCGCTGTCTGTACGGCGGGGAGCTTCGACGCGGCGAGAACCTGCTGACCGATTTTGTCGAGACTGCCTGCATTCACGTTCGGCTTCAGTGCGATCTGAATCTCCCCCGCGTAAGCGGGCTCGGTGTAGGACGTCCCCGATGCCGAACCCACGCGTGTGAAGACGTGCGCGACCGGGGCTAGTCCCATCAGACGCTGACTGATACGGTCGGCCACATCCTGCGTGTCGTGCAACGAGGTACCGGGAGGCAGCGTGAAGCTTTCGAGCAGCACTTCCTCGTTAGGCAGCGGCAGGAAGTCGACAGGAACCAGCGCGAGTCCTGCCATGGAGAGCACGAAGATGGCGATGCACGTCCACTGGGACAAGCTTGGACGGCGAAGGGTGAATTCGAGCAACCGGAAGTTATGGCGCTTGAGCCAGGCAACCGCTCGTGAACCTGATGTCGCGCGCTTTTCGACATGTGGTCCGATGGCGCCCAGGACTAGCGGAATCAGGCTCAGCGAGATCAGCAGCGAGGCGATCAGGCTCACGGTCATCGCCAGCGAGAACGGCACAAAGAACAGTCCGGCGAGGCCGCCCACGAAGGCGAGCGGCAGAAATACCGACACGGTCGTCAGCGTGCCGGAGATATCGGGACCCGCGATGTCGCGCAAGCCCTGTGCGACCCCTTCCCACCGGCCATCGCCGAGCTCCCAGCGGTGGTAGATGCTCTCGAGCACAATGATGGCATCGTCTGCCAGCAGACCAACCGCGACTGAAAGCGCACCGAACGTCAGCAGGTTCAGTGTCTGCCCCATCAGATACAGGCCGGCAATACCCACCAGAAGCGAGAGCGGGATGCTCAAGGCGAGTGCCCATATGCCGCGACTCGCGCCGAGCATCCAGAACAGGACGGCCACGGCCAGCACCGCGCCGATGGCGAGGTTCCGTGTCAAATCCTGGGCGACCACCCCGACAATGTGGCCCTGGCTATAAATGCGTACGAAATGCGCACCGCGAGGCAGTTGGGGTTCGAGCTCACGTAGTGTCTTGTCCACTGCGTCGACGACCGGCACTGTCGACGCACCGGGTTGCTTGAACACGATCAGCGCGACGGTGGGCCGGTTGTCGAGTTTGACCTCGTGGTGTGACGGCAGGGCCGAGCGGATAACGTCAGCCATCGCTCCGAGCGGCACACCGCCGCTCGGCGTCTGTACGGACACGCCGGCATAGGCAGACGGCGCAGTCGGCAGATTCCTGCCTTCGATAAAGATGTCCTGGTGACCGACGTCGAGATACCCGCTCGGCACCATCGCCGTCGTGGTTTCCAGTGACGACGCGAGCGCCGATGCCGAGACGTTGAATCGTTGTAATTTCCCGAGGTCAGGACGCACCCATATTGCGTCTGCGCCTGGGCCGACGACTGCAACGCGTTGCACGCCGGCGACCGCCCGGACACGGGGTGCGAAGTTCGATTCGACGAGGCGCTGTACCTTGGAGGCATCTACGCCGTCCGGGATCCGTATTGCGTAGTCCGCGACTTCGTTGATTGCGTTGCCGGAGATTTCGGTGGTCAACGTCGTCCCTTTGGGAAGCGTGCCATTGACACGGCCCACTACGCCATTGACATCCTGCAACGCGCTTGCCGCCGTAGTTCCTTCTGAGAAACGCGCTTCAATCTTCACCGAGCCCTGGCTCACGACCGTCCGCACGTCGCTCAAGGACTGAAGCGACGTAAGTTCAGCCTCGAGCGGCCGCGCAATCAAGCCCTCGAGGTCGAGCGTGGTCGCGCCGGGGAACTGGGCCACGATGCTCACCTGCGGCATGTTGAACTGCGGCAGGACTTCGGAATGGATGTTCACGAGTGCATAGATGCCATATGCAATCAATGCGCCGTACAGCATGACCCATAGCAAGGGCCGCTTGACGATGTCGTTTAGCATGTTCTTGTCGGAGGACATCAATCAGCCTGCTGATATCGCGTAGAGAAATCCCGGTGGAAGAACAGATACGCGTCCTGCGTCACCACTAGCTCGCCCGCTGAGAGCCCATTCCTGACGGAGGTCCAGCCCCTATCGGCCAGCCCGGGCGCAACGCGGCGACGGTGATTTCCCGTCTTGTCGTGAACCAGTACCCACCATTCGCCGCCGTCGAGTACCAGCGCCGTGGATGGAACGGCTAGCTGCCTGTTGTTCGATGCGGACAGCGATATCGTCCCGACGGAGCCAGACTCCAGGCTGCCGCCCTCGACGGGACTGAGCCAGACCTCCAGCTGACCAGGCGTCGTAACACTCCATGATGTGCGTTTGACGACCAGGTAGGTGGGTACATCGCCGCGTTCGGACAGGAACGCTCCCTTCATACCGACCGTAACCAGAGCCGCGTCGCTTCCGTAAAAATCTGCCACCACGTGAAGGTCGCGTGATGACGAGACGGTCACGAGCGCCTGTCCGGCACTCACGTATTGGCCGTCGGCCGCGCTGACAGTTGTGACCGTACCGGGTTCTGACACGGTGATGGTGGTAAGGCCGGCATAGCCCTGAGCGGCTGACTGTGCGGCTACCAGTTGTTGACGCGCTGCGTCCAGGTCAGCGCGAACGCGGGCGACAGCGTCGCGCGTGCTCAGCTGGTCATCAAATTTCTGTTGTTCAATCGCCGCAACCTGTATTGCGGCGGACACGCGTATCTGGGCAGTTTTCAGGTCGGCCGCAAGACGGTTCTTCTCCGACATCACCGACGGTCCGCTCAGATGCGCAATCGTCTGCCCCGCGCGAAGCGTTTCACCCGGTGTGACTCGCAAGCCCGTGACGATGCCGGTCGTCGGTGCGGACAGCACCGCATTGGACACGGCCTGCACGTGCGCCGGCGCGGATACCTTCACCTGGATGCGCTTCTGCACGGCAGGCATCGTCACAGCGTCCTGGGCGAACACGCTGGGCCCGGCCGTGTACCACGCGCTCACGATAGCGGCAATGACCAGCAGACGAACGGGCTTCATCTCGGACCTATTGGAGAGATTGGTGGTCAATGGCGCTAACGCCAATCAACGTGCACAGCTCGACCTGCTGCGCAAGCGCGGCGTTCAGGAGCTTCGCGGTCGCGATGCGCTGGTTCAGCAGTCGCGATTCGAGGTTCATCAGCGTCGGAAGTGTCACGTCGCCTCGAGCGCGAGCGATTCGCGCCTGTTTCGTCGCCCGGTCCAGCGTCGCTTCCATTGACCTGGCGTTACGGAGCTGCTCGTTGAGCAGGTCCAGCTTTGAAACGATGTTGTCGACTGCGACATACGCGTCTTTGAGCCGTTGCATGTACTCCTCGTACAGGCTCTCACGCGTGGCGTTTTCGACCGCGATGTTTCCCCGATTGCCGTTGAAGAGCGGCAACGTCACGGTGACGGCGATGCCCGACGTGTAGATGGCAGACGTGTCACGCCCTCGCGTGATGCCAATATCCAGACGGGGAAATTGCCCGAGCAGTGCTGCGCGGTAGCGCTCGTCCTGTTCCGCATAGCCGGCGCGCAATGCCAGCAGGTCCGGACGACGCTGGCTCAGATGGGTGAGCGCGTCACGCACGACGTCAGGCGGGACCTCGTAGGGTTCAGGCGGTGTCGCAAGTGCCAGGCGTGTGCGAGGCGGCAGGTCGAGCAATGTAGTGAGTTCCTGCCGCGCTTTGAGATGGTCCTGCTCGAGTGTGTTCAGTTGCTGCAAGCTGTCGCGGTATGCGGCTTCCGATTGCACCGCGGTATCGCGAGTCACGTCGCCCCGTGCAAGCGCCTGCCGCATACGGTTGTCGACAACCTGTTCATGGACCGCCAGTTGTTCGACCTCGGCTTTAACGCGCGAAAGACTCACATCGGTGACGTACAGCGCGTAGGCATGGTTGGCGACCTGCCATTTCGTCCATTGCAACGCGAACTGTTGCTTTTCCAGGGCCGCAGTCGCCCCTCGCTGCTTCGCAGGGTGGTCAATGAGCGCGGACACTTCGTAGCTGAGCCCGGCCATGAACGCCGGGACAAATCCAGCTGCGCCGGGGCGGTCGGTGCTGAAGCTAAGCTGAGGATCCGGGAGCAAGCCATCCGCATATTTCCGCGCGTTGGCGATATCCAGTTCGCGTTCGGCGCGGCGGACATCGGGGCTGTGCTCGAGCGCGCGTTCGACCACCTGGTCGACGGTCAGCGGCGTGTTGGTTGCGGCGATGTCGTCGGGCCATTCCGGCGCCGCCGGAAGGAGCTTGGGGGCGTATGACACGCAGCCAGCCAGCGTCATGAGCAATGCCATAAACGAGACCCGCGCGAGCGCGCATAGCCTGACTTGTCGTTGGTGACTGGTTGCGTGAATTCCGCTTGGCGTCCTAGTATCGTAGGCACGACTGGGCACGATGGCTGTCCGGCGTAAGAGACGCTTCGGATGCTATTGGGCAAGACTTAGTTTTTGCTTAGCAAACACCTGTGATTCCTTGACACCGATGAGAATTCTGCTGGTTGAAGACGACGAGATGATCGGCGATGCAATCGTCCAGGCGTTGAAAGATGCGGCGTATGCGGCCGACTGGGTACGCGATGGCGATGCGGCGGCCGGAGCGCTGCTGGGTCACGAACACGATGTCCTGCTGCTGGACCTGAACCTGCCGCATCGGGATGGCATCGACCTGCTGCGGTCGCTGCGTATCGGCGGGAACAAACTTCCAGTGATTATTGTCACCGCGCGCGACAACGTCGACGACAGAATCGCCGGACTGGACGCCGGCGCTGACGACTACCTCGTGAAGCCGTTCGAAATCGGCGAGCTGCTTGCGCGCCTTCGGGCAGTCACTCGCAGGCTAGGCGACCATGGCGATACGCGAATGACGAGCGGAAAACTCACGGTTGATGCGGCGACGCACCTTGCCGACTACGACGGAACCGAGTGCCGCCTGACGAGTCGCGAGTTCGCTCTTTTGAGCGCACTGCTGGTGCGCCCCGGGACGGTTCTCTCGCGAGCCCAGCTGGAGCGAAAGCTCTATGCGTGGGAGCACCCGGTGGAAGGTAACGCGGTGGAGGTCCTGATTCACGGCATCCGTAGGAAACTCGGCGCGTCGGTGATTCGCAATGTGAGAGGTGTGGGATGGCTGGTGGACAAGGGAAACGATCACACTCTCTGACGCTGCAGCTTTCGGCGTGGATCGGCGTTGTGATGGCGGTGGTGGGCGTGCTTGCATGCGGTTTTTCTTTCGCGTTCGCCTACCAGGAGGCGCGAGCGCTGCAGGATGGCCAGCTGAACGAAATTGCTGCTTTGATTGACAGTCACGCACTGGCGCTCACGGGAACGCGGTCTTCGGTCGAGAGCTCGCAGGACTCGGATGTCAAGGTCGTTATCGACAGACTAAGCGTGACATCGGCAGACATGGCGCAGGCAGCGGGACTCACGATTCCCCGTGCGATGGCCGACGGATTTCACGACCTGGACGACAGCGGACAGCGCTGGCGCGTCAACATCCGTACGCTGCGGACCGGCGATCGCATCGCGGTCGCGGAGCCTTCCGCATTGCGTGACGAAATTGCGAGAGACGGAGCGATGAGGACGCTCGTGCCCGTGCTTCTGTTGATGCCCGGGCTGTTCGTGGTCGTCGTCGTCATTGTCAGAACGAAGCTCGCGCCGCTCTCCCGTCTGGCGATGGTGGTGGACCGGCAAACGGACGCCTCGCTCGAGCCGTTGCCGGAAGATGACATCGCCGCCGAAGTGCTTCCGTTTGTCCGGTCAATCAACAGGCTCATTGGACGGCTGAAAGACGCCATCGGTCATCAGCGCCGTTTCGTCGCGAGCGCGGCGCATGAGTTGCGTTCACCGCTTGCGGCCCTGTCGTTGCAGGCGGGTAACCTGGGCGCGACCATCACGTCGCCCGATGCTCGCGAGCGACTCTCGGCTTTCCAGTCCGGCTTGCGACGTACTCACCGGCTGGTGGAACAACTGCTGGCTCTGGCGAGGTCTGAGCAGGGGGCCTTGGTGCAGCCGGCAGCGTGGTCGTTGAGTGCGGCGGTGACTGACACCATCAATGCCAGCATCGAACTTGCCCACTCGAAGAACATTGACCTGGGGATTGAACAGGTTGACGACATCGAAGTTGTGATTGATGCGTCATCCATGGCAATGGTGCTGAGGAATCTGGTCGACAATGCCGTGCGATACACACCGGATGGCGGCAAGGTCGACGTGTCGGCGTTTCAGAAAGCGGGCGAGCTGATATTCGAGGTCACTGACACAGGACCAGGCATACCAGATAACGAACTGGAGCGCGTGCTGGAGCCGTTCTATCGGTTGAACCACTCATCAGCGTCAGGAAGCGGATTGGGTCTCTCTATCGTGTCCGAAATTGCGCGACATACAGGTGGGCGGCTGGTGCTCGAGAACATCGAGGGCGGATTTCGCGCCCGATGTTTTCAACCGCTCAACTTGACGCCGAGCGTTGCACAGCCGAATGACCTGGGCGTTTCTAAATTTTAGATTGCACCGCGGCTATGGAGCGCGCGATTTTCGTCGTGACCGTCCGGCAACTGTCTGCCGCAGCCGACATTGCAGCCAAGGCAGGACTTGCACATCTTGAGCCAGCCCGCTCGCTATTGGCTGTTGTCGATAGCCCAACAGGCGCATACCCCGACTACCAGCAGCGTGCCCGGCGTCGATAGCAATGCCACACCTCGATGCCGCACAAAGCGCTCGAGCTCAACCCTCTTCCATGTTCGTCAGAAGCCGGTCCGTCAGCGCGGCATAGACGTCGCCGTTATAAAACGGATGCCGCGTGCTCAGCCGAGCGACGATCGCCCCGTCGTCCCCTGCCGCAACGCCTTCAAACGTCCGCTCGAACGCTGCTCGCGACTTCGCTTCGGCCTCGCGCAGCGCCGGTGTATCCGACGACGCGGCCGCGCACAACGCAACGCCGAAGCCGGGACCATAAACGAACGAAAAAATATCGAGCGAACGCGCGCCGTGATAAGCGCTGGTTACGACAATTACACGCTTCCAGCCGCGCGGCCGTGCAAGCCGCAATTTGGTAAAGACGGCATCGCCGACCGTGTCGCGTGCCGAGGTTTCGGCGACGACCGTGTGGTCATGGAGGCCATGGACGTCGATCGCGTGACGGCGCATGGCGTCGGCGATAGCGATGTCGGAATCAGCGCGATACGCCCAGCCGCTGGTCACGATGAGCGGGACTCGCCCCGCTTGAAAGAGCGCGACGGCACGAGCGAGGCGCGCCCGCGTTTCGTCGTTGAGTCGTCCTTGCGCGTCCATCAAATTGGCAAGTACGATGGCGGCGTCGTAGTGCCCTTCCTCGGCATCGAGCATGAGAGATGAGAATCCTGTTTCTGACCAATAACGCAATTAGCGATCCGTTGATCACGTGGCTACGCGAGCGCGAAGACGTGATCGTCGTCGATCACAAGCTGGTGCCAGACGATCTCGTCAAGCATGGGCCGGATCTGATCGTCAGCTACTCGTACCGCCATATTCTAAAGCCGGCGGTGCTCGATACGCTGCCCGGCCGCTTCGTCAACCTGCATATTTCGATGTTGCCGTTCAATCGTGGCGCTGATCCGAACGCGTGGTCGTACCTCGACGACACCCCTCCAGGCGTGACGATTCACGAGATCGACGAAGGAATCGATACGGGCCCCATTCTGTTGCAGCAGCAGGTTGCGATAGACGAAGCCAGCGAGACGCTGGCGAGTTCGTACCGGCGGCTTCACGAGGCGATCCAGACGCTGTTCAGGGACCACTGGGAAGATCTGCGCACCCGAAGCATCATCAGCCAGCCGCAGCGAGAGGCGGGGACGTTCCATGCGTCGGCCGATTTCGCCCGTCTCAGGGACCAGCTCCTCGGCACCGAGGGATGGGACGTTCCGCTGCTCACGCTGCGCGAACGCCATCGGCGGCTCATCGCGTCTTCGTGACATGCTTCCCTGTCGGGTAGTCGCCCGTTTCCGGCCGGCCTGGACGCGCCGTCTGACGGGGCTGCCAGTTTGCCGATTAGAAGGGTAAAACGCCTCCAAATCCAGCCTAAGACGCCCCTCCGTCTCGAATAGCATACGTCACTGGATGGCAAGCTTCGCGCTCGCTGTACCTATCACCCGCGTGGCGCGCATCGATTGATCGATCCGCTGCCGCAGGCCGGCGGGTGCCGGGTGTGATCGCATCGGCGGTATCTGACGGCTTAGAAGGATCGGGGAATGTTCGACAACAAATCGGTACTCATCACAGGCGGAACGGGTTCGTTCGGCCAGATGTTCGTCAAGACGCTGCTCGCAAAGTGGCGGCCGGCGCGCGTGGTCGTATTCTCGCGCGACGAGCTCAAGCAATACGAAATGCAGCAGAAGTACTCGGCCGGCTGCATGCGTTACTTCATCGGCGATGTACGCGATGGCGAGCGTCTCAGGCAGGCGATGCGGGGTATCGACTATGTCGTGCACGCCGCCGCGCTCAAGCAGGTTCCCGCCGCCGAATACAACCCGACGGAATGCATCCGAACCAACGTCGACGGCGCCGAACACGTCATTAACGCAGCCATCGAGAATGGCGTCGAAAAGGTGGTTGCGCTGTCGACGGACAAGGCCGCGAGCCCGATCAATCTTTACGGTGCCACGAAGCTGCTGTCCGACAAGCTGTTTGTCGCGGCCAACAATCTCGTCGGCAAGCAACGGACGCGCTTTGCCGTCGTACGGTACGGCAACGTGGTGGGCTCGCGCGGCTCGGTCGTGCCGTATTTTCGCAAGCTCGTCGCCGAAGGCGGGCAAAGTATGCCCATCACCGACGAACGGATGACGCGCTTCTGGATCACGCTCGACCACGGCGTCGACTTCGTCATGAAGGCGTTCGAGCGCATGCATGGCGGCGAGCTGTTCGTGCCGAAGATCCCGTCGGTGCGCATCGTCGACCTGGCCAGGGCAATGGCCCCCGAGTTGCCGCAGCACGTCATCGGCATCCGGCCGGGCGAGAAGCTGCACGAAATGATGATCACGCGCGACGACAGCATGAACACGATCACGTTCGACGATCACTACGTGATCACGCCGTCGATCAAGTTCGTCGTGCAGGACGACTACACGAGGAACGGTCTTGGCGAGCGTGGCGTGCCGGCGGAAGAAGGCTTCACCTACACGTCGGACAACAACCGTCATTTTCTGAGCGTCCCGGAGTTGAGAGCACTCGACAAACGAGACGTATGAGCGCAACCATCCCGTACGGGCGTCAGTCGATCGACGAGTCCGACATCGCCGCCGTTGTTCGAGTGTTGAGCTCGGACTGGCTGACGCAAGGCCCCGCCGTCCCCGCCTTCGAAAACGCGCTTGCCGCGCGTGCACAGGCAGCCTGCGCGGTGGCCGTGTGCAACGCCACCTCGGCCCTGCACATTGCCTGTCTCGCGGCGGGTCTCGGCCCGGGCGATACGCTGTGGACGACGCCCAACACGTTTGTCGCGTCCGCGAACTGCGCGCGCTATTGCGGCGCCGATGTCGACTTCGTCGACATCGATCCGGATACCTTCTGTGTCGATGCCGTCGCGCTCGAACGCAAGCTCATCGAAGCTCAGCACACCGGCACGTTGCCCAAGGTCGTCATTCCCGTCGCGTTCGCGGGCCGCAGCGCCGACATGCGCGCAATCTGGCGTCTCGCGGACCGCTTTGGATTCGTCGTGATCGAAGACGCCTCGCATGCCGTTGGGGCGACGTACGCGGGTCGGCCGGTTGGCTGCGGTGACTACGCGCACATGACCGTCTTCAGCTTTCATCCGGTGAAGATCGTCACGACCGGAGAAGGCGGGGCCGTGCTCACGAACGACCCACGGTACGACGAGCGTCTGCGGAGTCTGCGCAGTCACGGCATCACGCGCGATGCGTCGAAAATGGAAGGCGATGACGAAGGACCGTGGTTCTACGAGATGCAGGAGCTCGGCTTCAACTACCGCATGACCGACCTGCAGGCCGCGCTCGGACTTTCGCAACTCGCGCGGCTCGACGCGTTCCTCGCACGCCGCCGGGCGCTGGCGGCACGCTACGCGAGGTTGCTCGACGGTCTGCCCGTAAGCCTGCCTAGGTACGATGCGCTCGATGATTCGGCGTGGCATCTGTATGTCGTGCGCCTGAAGCACGGAGCGACGGGTCTCACGCATCGCGAGACCTTCGAAGCCTTGCGGCAAGCCGGAATCGGCGTCAATTTGCACTACATTCCGGTGCATTTGCAACCGTACTATCGGCGCTTGGGCTTTGCGCCTGGCCAGTATCCGGAGGCTGAGCAGTACTACCGGGATGCGATCAGCCTGCCCATGTACGCGGGCCTTTCCGACGAGGATCAGGAGATCGTCGCCAGGACATTGAAAGCGGTGCTCGCATGAGCCTAGTCGCCATCATTCCGGCGCGCGGCGGCAGCAAGCGTATTCCGCGCAAAAACATCCGTCTGTTCCACGGTTTGCCGATCATTGCTTACTCGATCCGCGCGGCCCGCGCGAGCGGCCTGTTCGATCGCATCGTCGTCACGACCGACGACGAAGAAATCGCTCGCGTCGCCCGGGACTACGGTGCCGAGACGCCGTTCATGCGACCGCCGGCACTGTCCGACGATCACACGGGCACCATGGAAGTCGTCCAGCACGCACTCGACGAACTCGGCCGGCTCGGCGATGCGCCGACGCTCGCCTGCTGTATCTACGCGACGGCGCCGTTCCTGCACCCGGCTTGTCTGCGTAAAGGCTTGCAATTGCTCGAATCGCACGCGGACAGGTCGTACGCGTTCTCGGTGACGAGATTCGGCTTTCCCGTCCAGCGTGCGTTGCGCATCACGGCCGACGGCGGACTCGACGCGATCTACCCCGAATACCGACTCGTGCGTTCGCAAGATGTCGACGAGGCATGGCACGACGCCGGGCAGTTCTACTGGGGACGTGTCGACGCGTGGCTGCGCGGCGATACGCTGTTTTCCGCCGCGGCGCTGCCGGTCGAGCTGCCCCGGCATTTCGTTCAAGACATCGACACCCCCGAAGATTGGCAGCGGGCCGAATGGATGTACGCGGCGCTGACGGCCGCAGGTGAACTGACGCCATGACCGCGCCGATCGGCCAGCCGGTTCGCCCGACGTATCACCGGGAAGGAGACGCGCAATGAGCGCATTCAAGATTGCGAATCGACAGATCGGCCTGGATTGTCCGCCGTTCGTGATTGCCGAGATGTCGGGCAATCACAACCAGTCGCTCGAGCGGGCGCTGGAGATCGTCGAGGCGGCGGCCGCCAGCGGCGCACACGCGCTCAAGCTGCAGACTTACACGCCGGATACGATGACGCTCGATCTCGACGCCGGCGAGTTTCATATCGAGGACCCGAACAGCCTCTGGACGGGCACCTCGCTCTACCGTCTCTACGAGGAAGCGCATACGCCTTGGGACTGGCATCGGCCGATCTTCGAGCGGGCGCGCGAACTTGGCATGCTCGCGTTCTCAACGCCGTTCGACGAAACAGCGGTCGATTTTCTCGAGACGCTCGACGTGCCGGCCTACAAGATCGCCAGCTTCGAAAACACGGACCTGCCGTTGATCCGCCGGGTTGCCGCGACCGGCAAGCCGCTCATCATCTCGACGGGCATGGCGACGGTGGCTGAAATCGACGAGGCCGTGCGCACCGCGCGCATGGCCGGCTGCGAGCAGCTCGTGCTGCTCAAGTGCACCAGTTCCTATCCGGCGTCGCCCGAGAACAGCAACGTGCGCACGATCGCGCACCTGCGCGAACTGTTCGGCTGCGAAGTGGGCCTGTCGGATCACACGATGGGGACCGGCGCCGCCGTGGCCGCTGTCGCGCTCGGTGCGAGCGTGATCGAAAAGCACTTCACGCTGCGCCGTGCTGACGGCGGTGTCGATTCGGCGTTCTCGCTTGAACCGGAGGAAATGAAGGCACTCGTCGTCGAGTCGGCACGCGCCTGGCAGGCGCTCGGCCACGTGGCGTACGGACCGACGCAGCAGGAACGCGCTTCCTCGATTTTCAGGCGGTCTCTGTACGTCGTGCGCGACATCGCGGCTGGCGAGACGCTGACGGCTGAAAACGTCCGCGCCATCCGGCCAGGCATGGGTCTTTCGCCGAAATACCTGGACGTCGTTCTTGGGACGAAAGTCAGACAACCGCTCAAGCGCGGCACCCCCCTTTCCTGGGACATTCTGAAATGAACAATCGGCTGGCAACGCCCACTACCGAGCACGCACTGTCGGACCTCATTCGCTGGAAGACCGGGGCCTGGCAGGACCCCGGCATGGTCAACTGGTACTCCGGCCGCATGGTTCAGAGCGAATCGACCAACAGTCTCAAGAACGCCGTCGAGATTGCCACGATCAGGCGCTTCGTGCGCGGGTCCGAGATTGTCGATATCGGCGTCGGCACGGGGCGGGCGGCGCTGCCGCTGGTCGCTGACGGCTACCGCCTGACAGGGATCGACAGCTCACAGGCGATGCTCGATGAAACGCGCCGGCTGGCGGCCGGCGCGCCGATCACACTGAAGGTGGGCGACGTCACCTCGCTACCGTGCAGCAACAACGAATTCGATTGCGCGGTAGCGCTCAACGTGCTGGTTCATTTTCCCAACTGGCGCGAGTCGCTTCTCGAATGGAAGCGTGTCGTGCGTCCAGAAGGACGGCTGATCTTCGACATCCATTCGCGCGATCACACGACCGCCGCCTATGGCACGGATCAGACGAAGTGGCCCGACGCGCTGAAGCGGACCGAAAACAATGGCGACTTTGCGTACTACATGGCGCGCGCGAGCGTCGACGAACTCGTCGACTTCGCCAACAGTGCAGGATTGCGTCTTGTCGCTGCGGTGCCGTACGGCGCATTTCTGGGCGGTGGCAACGTCAACTGGCTCTCATATGCCGAACTCGATGCGACGCAGCGCTTCAAGCGGGCACTGTCGTGGTTCGCGCGGGACAAGAACCTGTTCGACCTGGGCCTGTTCCTCGAAGAGTCGCTCACCGCGCATCTGACGCCGCGCGTGACGGGCCGCATGTTCGTCGTGTTCGACAACTGCCCCGATCCCGAGGGCAACGCGCGTTTCGCCGCCGACGTCGCCGCGCGCGACGCAGCGCTCGACAAGCGTGACTTCGCGGCACTGCTGCCCTGGTTGCCGCTTACGCTGAACGAGTATGCGACGGAGCTCGAACGGCTACTGCAGCCGCTGCGCAGCCGGCATTTCTTCTTTCTACTGTTCAAGACGCTGATGGCGCGCCAACCCGACTTCAACTTCGGTGGCGTGATCCCGCCGGACGCGTTCGAGCAGTTATCAGCGTGGATCGAGCAGGAGCGCATCGACCGGCGCGCGACCGAGATCGCGCGCGGCTGGGCGGCCGACGCGCCGTTCCGCTTCAAGGGCGGCGTCGACGTCACGGTCGGCGTCGAATACAACCTGGTCAAGGCGTTGCTGGAAAAGCATTTCGGGCTGTTCAATGGAGGTCGGCAATGAGGCAAAAAGCCATCGTTAGCCTGTTGTGGGGCACGCAATTCGACGCGCTGCGTCGATTCCTGGAGATGCACGAACCGATGGTCGTGATTCTCTCGGCCGACCTGACCGAACCGCTGATGCGCACCGGCATCGAAGCGACGGGTAGCACGGTCGTCTACCTGGAGGATATGTTCGATCCGTCGCGCGATACGAGATTCGCGGTCGAGACCGCGCTGATGCAGGCGCAGTTCGTCCAGTATCTGAATACACGTTGTAACGAGGCACGCGAGCCGGGTGGCGCGTTGGCGCCGACGTCGACAGTCATCGCCGGGACGCTCGCTGCCGACCTGCACGAGACAGCCGCGTTACTCGACCGCCTGAACGAAGCCGCGAGCCGTTATGACATTGCCTTGTTCGTCACGAGTGAGGACGCGACCGGGGACGGCAAGGTCGCCACGACGTGGGCCAAATCACGCGATATCCCGACGCTCCACGTCGCGCACGGCCTCGCCCTCGCGGACCCTTATACGGTGCACGACGATATCGTCGCAGACAAGCTTGCCGTGTTCGGCCGGCGGGGTATGGAAGGCTACCTCGATCTGGGCTACCCGGAAGATCGCTTCGTGATCACGGGTAACCCGGGCTGGGACAGCTACGCCCAGTTCCGCAACAGGAAGGGTGACTGCCGTCGGGCTCTCGACGAGAAATACGGCTTCAAACCGGGTCTGCCGCTGCTTGTATTTGGCACGACATGGTCGGCTAACTTCAGTGCGCACTGCAACGAGGACATCTACGCCGATTCGTTGATGGTGTTCGTCGCGAGCTGCGAAGCATTGCGCGCGAGCGGGCTTCAGTTCAATGGCGTCATCAAGGACAGGCCGGCGAACCGCACCGACGGTGAGCGTCGTTGCGCGAAAGTTCTAAGCGAACTGGGAGCGGCCGCTCGCGATTACCACTACTGTACCGACGATACCCAGTTATTCGCCGCAGGCGCGGATCTGCTGGTTGCCGTCGATTCGAACTACCTGATCGAAGGCATGCTTGCGCGCACGCCGGTCATCAACCTGCTGAACGCAACCGGCATCGTCATGGGTCCGTCGTTCGAAGCGGAGTCGGGCATTCTCGAGGTCGAGGCTGCGGATCTGGCAGGCATCATGCACCGGATGTTGACGGACCAGGCGGCCCGGCGCGAGGTGATCGAGATCATGGGCCACCGCGCTGCTCACTACAACGCGGCCGAAGATGGATCGGCGGCGGCGCGGGTTGCCGAACTCATGGCGACGATGGCGATAAGCTTGCCGCGGCGAGTGAAGCGGTACGTCTGGCAGCAATATCTGGATGCCGAGTCGGCACCGTTGAGCGGGACCTACCACGCGAACGGCCGGAGCGATCTCGCCCAGATGTTCACGAACACGCCTTCGGTGATCCTGGACATTGGCTGCGCGGCCGGCAACAACGCCGCGCTCGTGAAGGAGCGGTTTCCCGGCAGTCGCGCGTGGGGTATCGAAATGAATCGCCACGCCGCGGAACTCGCTCGCCAGAAGCTCGATAACGTGCTGGTTGGCCGTTTCGAGGATTTCGACCTGGCGCATGAGGGTCTAGCGCCCGGCACGCTGGACGCGGTCCTGCTCGCGGACGTGCTCGAGCACATGTACAACCCGTGGGGTGTGATGGTCAAACTGCGTGAGTACATGTCGCCGAGCGGGCAGCTCGTTCTCAGCATCCCCAACACTCGCCATCTCGGCTTGATGGACGGCCTCAGCAAGGGTAACTGGACCTACGCGGAGGCCGGGCTGCTCGACGTGACGCACATCCGGTTTTTCACCCGCAAGGAGATGATCAGGTTCTGCGAAGAGACCGGTTATCGCGTGATTCAGACGCGCAATTCGCTCGACGGCGGACTCCTGAAGTTCTGGCAGCAGCACCAGGACATGACGGCACCGATCAACATCGAGCTCGACCGGATGACGCTCAAGAACGTGACGCGCGACGAACTGCTCGAGCTTTGCACGATCCAGTTCTATCTTCTGCTCGAAAAAGCCTGAGCGCGAAACCCCGCCGACGGTGCGACGCCGTTCGAGCGGGGAGCATCGGCAGCGGGGCGACCTTGCTGGAATCAGTGGCGGCCGCACGGGCCGCCACTGTTACTCGCCGTACTTGCGCAAATACCGCTCATAGCCCTCGCGCCAACCGCCCGACCCAAAAGCGCCGCCACTTTCGTGCACGACCGAAAGCGGCCACGTGCCCATGCGCACGCCCTTGAGTTCGGCCTGCCGGCAGAAGTCCATATCGTAGAAGTGAAACGCGAACTGGTCGTCGAAGCGCAGGCCGGCTTCGATCAGCTTCGCGCTATCGGCGATCAGCATGAGCCCGTCGAGCAGCTTGACCTCGACACCGGACGGACCAAACGTGGACACGATGTCGCAAGGGAAACCCTTGCCGTGACCGACCGTTCCGCTCAGAAAGCGCGGCTCGTCCCATTTGAACTCGGGCGACACGAACGCCCACGACGGCTGACGCGGCACGCGGCGGGTGTTGCCGGCAAGCCCGATGACGTCGAAGCGCGCGAGCCCCTCGAGGACGCGCTCGGTCCAGAAGAAGTCTTGCAGCCAGACGTCGTCGTGGGCGAACACGAGAATCGCGGGATGGTGCGCGGCGTAGTCGATCGCCTCGTTGTAGATCGTGGACAGACCGCGTGCGTTTTGGTCGAACAGATGCAGCTGCGCATGCTGTAGATGGTTGTAGAGCTTCAGCGAGCGGCCGAGCGCCGTCTCGTTCGAGAACTCCTGCGGGTTGCGGCGCGTCCCGCAGACGAATCGGATGGGCTTCATAGTTCAAACACGGTTGTTCGGGGGAGCTCAGGTATCGCGTCTAGCTGCGGACCAGCCGCATGTCGACGGGTGCGACGTTGGGGCGTGTCGACGCCGGTTGCGCGGCGAGCGGATTCGTCGACGCCGGCACGTCGAACGATTCCGCCGGCAGGCCGTCGCACCAGCGCTGCCACATGACGCGCAGCGCCTGCGTGACGGTCGCGGCCACCACTTCCGGACGAAACACCGGCGACTGCGCGCAACGCTCGCGCATGCCGGCGCGCAGTGCCGCCAGAGCATCGAGATCCGACGCCAGCGCGACGCCCTTGCGCACGAAATCGTTCTTGTCACGCGCGACGAAATCGGCGAGGCCCACGTGGGTCATCGCGGTCAGGCCGCTGCGGCCGGGCACCGTCTCGCCTGGCAGCGTCAAGGTCGGAACGCCCATCCACAGCGAATGCAGGGCGGTGGTCAAACCGGAGAACGGGAAGCTATCGAGGCAGAAGTCGACGCGGTGATGCTGCTGGAGATAAACAGGCACGCTCGCACGCGCCATGAAATCGAGGCGGTCCCGCGCAATGCCTTCTTCGGCAAACCACTCGGGCAGCTTGCCGAGGCTGCCGTCGCGCGGCATTGCGCCGATCACCATGCGCGAGTTCGGAACGGCATGCATCAGCCGCGACCACAGCGCCACGACGTCGGGGCGCAGCTTGTCCATCCGATTGAAGCTGCCGAAGGTCACATAGCCCTTGTGCAGGGCGGGCAGCGCATTGACCGGCGGACATAGCGGGTCGGCGACGAATGGCGCCACCGCCGGCAGATAGGCGATCTTCTCGCAGAACTGGCTGCGGAACTTGTCGGACGGCACCCAGAGCCGGTCGGCGATGAAATAGTCGACGGCATCGAGCCCGGTCGTGCCCGGGTAGCCGATCCAGCAGGCCTGGACGGGCGCCGGCTTGCGCGCGAGCGTCGCCAGCCGGTTATGCGCGGTATGCCCTGCGAGATCGATCAGGATGTCGATGCCGTCGGCGCGGACCATTTCGGCGATCGCGTCGTCGCTCACGCCGACGACATGGCGCCAATGGCCGAAGATTTTGCGCAGCGAAGCGGTCGTGCCATCGTCGAGGTAGGTGTTCGAATACGCATACAGCGACAGCTTCGGATCGCGCGCCAGGTGCGCCGCGACCGGCTCCAGAAAGCTCGCGACCGCGTGGCGGCAAAAGTCGCCCGAGATGAAACCGATGCGCAGCGTGCGTTCGGGGTCGCGCGTGTTCTCGTGACGTGGCCAGTTCGGCTTCAGCGGCGCTTCGAAATGCGCGGCGAAGCGGCGGTGCTCGGCGAACAACTCGTCCGGCGCGATGGCCTCGTTGTGCGTCATGCAGAACAGGAGGTTGTTGTAGGCCAGCTCGAAGTTCGGATCGATCGCGAGCGCGCGCCGGAACTCGATAATGGCGTCGGACAGACGCCCCTGTTGCATCAGCGTGACACCGAGCGAGTTGGGCGTGAAGCTCGAGCTTGGATCGAGCTCCATCGAGCGTCGCGCGAACTGCTCGGCTTCGTCGAGCCGGCCGGTCTCCTGGAGGATGATGCTTAGCACGCGGAGCCCTTCCGCGCGCTTCGGGTTGAGTTCGATCAGGCGCCGGCACATCGCTTCGGCCTCGGCGTGCAATCCCTTCGATGCGAGGATGCTGCCCAATACCTGCAGCGTGTCTTCGTCGTTCGGCCACAGGTCGTGCGCGATCCGCGCGTACTTCAACGCTTCGTCGTACTGGGTGAGTCGGTGCAGAGCGACGGCCAGCACCTTCCAGCCGAACCCGTGATCGGGGAAGCGCTCCGTCATTTTGCGGGCGCTTCTCGCCGTCTCTTCGACGCGTCCAGAATTAAAGAGTCCGGCTAGCGCATTGACTTCGCGCTCTGTCGGCGCGACGGTGCTGATCCGGCGCCGCTCGGTCGCGGCGACGCTCGCGGGGACGGCTTGCGGCTCGGACGGTTGCGATTGCGTCGAGGCCAGCTTCATGGGCGCGACCTTGGCGATCGGCTGCGTGCTCACCATCGTCATGATGCCGATCAGCTTGTCGACGGCAGGGCCCGCCAGACCGCGTTGCTGGGCCATTTCGAGCGCGATCCAGGCGGCCTTCAACTGGTCGGCCTGCAACAGGCCGTCGAGGTAGTTGGCCCAGTATTGAAGCTGGTTCGGCGCGGCCCCGATCGCGCGCTCGTGGTAGGGCAGCGACGCCTCGGGTTGCAGCAGCCGAATCAGGATCACGCCGTACCGGTGATTGGCGTCGGGATGCTCGGGATAGGCCGCCAGCACGCGCTGGTAGAGCTTTCCCGCCTGTTCGTAGTCGCCGCCGGCGTCGAGTGCGAGCGCGTCGCGCATCGCGCGCGCCGCGTCCAGATGCTGACGTACTTCTGCGTCGAGCGGCAGTAACGCGGTAGCGCGTTCGAGCGGTGCCAGCGCGCCGTGCAGGTCGCCGCGCCGCAGGTGTGCGAAGGCGAGTGTTTTCCACCCGTATCCGTGGGTGGGCAGAGTCGCGATCATCTGGCGCGCCAGTGCCTCCGCGCTGTCGTGCAGGCCTTTATCCCGAAGCGTTTCTATCGTCGCGACGAATTCGCCGGCGAGATTGGCCAAATCGTCGGCCGCGGGCACGTTGCCGCCCGGTGCCCCCGTGTCCCCGTTGAGGTCGATGCCGTGCTGGCGGGCCTCTGCCCGGATCCGTTCCGCCTCGCCGGGTCGGTCGGCCATCGTCAGTGCTTCGGCATAGACGTGCCAATACTGCGGCGAATGCGGCGCGGCCGTGACGGCGGCTTTCAGATAAGGAAGGCTGGCTGCGGCCTGCTGCAACTGCAGCGCCAGAATGCCGAGATTGTGATTGGCATCGGGGTGAGCCGGATCGGCCAGCAGGATCGAGCGGTAAAGCTGCTCCGCTTCGGGGAACCGTTGTGCCTGATGATGGCTCAGGGCCTGTTGCAGGTCGGCTTCGGTAGTCATGTGTGCCCTTGTGTACGTCGATTGCAGGCATCGCACGGCGAAGCCCTTCATGATCTGCCTGATGGGAATCGTCGCGGATGGGGCGTAGGCGCGCCTTGCCCAAACTGGCATGTCGGATCAGTCTATCCAGACGTGAGTCAACTGATTGGCCGAGTAAAGGCGGGATTTCCTTGCTGTTCGTGACCAACCGTCGCGCCGGCGTTGTGCGGGCGAAAAAAAGCCCGCGCGGAGCGGGCTGGGAACAACGGTCATACTTTCGATGCGGCTTGATTTCGCGTGGATGCCATGCGGCGTCCACGCCTTCGCCGTCTTGGACTACAGTTGCGCGATCTGGTGATACTGACGGACCGACTTGCTGGAATGGATGGCAGTCCGGTACTCCGCCTCCAGTTCATCGCGCGATTCGCGGGCGTTGTCGAGCAAGGTCGCGTCGAGTGCCTGAATGCGCCGGATCAGGTGCAGTGTCGCCGGAGTTTGCTCGGCGTCGATCGACATCAGGAGCGGCGAGCGCTCCTGCGCGAGACCGGCAGCCTTGGGCCAGTCGGCAAGGCTCGCGGCGAGCGCGATCTTCTGCGTCAGTTCGAGCACCTGTTCGACGAGCTCGGTCTGCTGTGCGGCATGTCGCTCTTGAGTCACGAGATTCTCCCGGAGGATTACGCTGAGTTTTGGGACAGCGCGCCCTGGCTATTCGTGCCGCCGAAAAGCTGCGTCAGATACTGCGAGTTGCTGTTGGTGGTTGCCATCAACGTATTCAGGGCGGTGAACTGAGCCGTGTATTGCGACGTGAGTAGCGCTTCGTACGCGGTGAGCGAACTCGACTGCGTCGTCACGCTGTTCAGGTCGGCGGTCAATGCGCTGGTGCGAATGTCGATGATGCCACCGGTCTTCGTGAACGTCGAAATGTCGGTGTTCATCTGCTTGGCGATGCCGTTGGTCGAATTGAACAGCGTACCGACTTGCGTCGGGTTGTTCTGCACCGCGCTCGTAAGCGTCGGCGTATCGACCGACAGCGTGCCGTCCGCATTCAGCGTGACGCCGATAGACGCCAGCGACGCTGTCACCCCCGAGCCGGAGACGCTCGTGCCCAGCAGGTTGCCCAAGGTCGAGCGAATCGTCTGGAGCATCGAATCGCCCAGCAGCGGGCCGCCTTGCGAGCCTGCCGCCGCGCTCGAGGTGAACGTCGATAGCGAGTTCATCGTGCTGACGAGCGAGTTATAGGAGCTCACGAACGATTGGACGTCGCTGATCTGGCTCGTGGTATCGGATGCGATGGTCAGGGTCTGCGTCGTGCCGACGGAGGCGGAACTCAGATTCATGGTCACGCCGGCGAGCACGGTGGTCACCGAGTTGCTCGAGCTGGTCGCCTTGGTGCCGTTCAGCGTGAACTGGGCGTCTTGCGCGGCGGTTGTCTGGTTCCATGCGAGCGTGCCGGCCGACGTGATCGTCGAGGCACCGCTCGCGCCCGTGCCCGCGGCCGAGGTGACGCCGAGGCTCGACAGTCCGTTGTCGTTGGCCAGGTTGCTAACGCTCACGTTGATCATGCTGGACGCGCCCGTCGTCGTCGAGCCGAGCACGAGGTGAGAGCCATCGGAGCCGGTCACGATGGTCGCCGAAACGCCGGGGTTCTGGCTCGAGCCGTTGATTGCCGCGGCGATCGAGCTCAGGCTGTTATTCGATGACGTCAAATTTAGCGACATCGACTTGTTGCCGACGGCAATTGTCAGTGTGCCGGTGCCAAGCCCTGCTGCTTGCGTCGACGTGAAGGCGCCCGATGTCATGCTTTGTGCCTGGGCGATCTGCGTGACGTCGATCGCGTACGAGCCGGATGCGGCGCCCGAACCGGCGTGGGCTGTCAGGCCGTTACCGCTGGCGGTCGCCGTGAAGTCGGACTGGAAGGCGCCGGTCGCTAGCGGTGCGAGGCTGATCTGGAGGCTCGATAGCGCCGACGAAAGCTGGCCGACAGCCGAAAGCTGCGTGTTGTCGGTCGTGGCCTGAGCGGTGAGCGTGGCGGTCGTGCCGGCCACCTTGGCGTTGACCAGCGCCGTCACGAGCGACGAGACGTCGAGCGACGAGTTGCCTGTCGCTCCGGCGATGATGGATTGCGCAGCTTGCTGCAGGGCCGATGCGGCAGCGGATTGAGCCGCAGCCGCGGCCGCGGCCGCCGAGATTGTGGACGACGAGCTGGAAATCGTTGACATGAGAGTGCTCCATGCGTGGTCGCGGCCACGCGACGGGGGAACTTGCCTGCGGCCAGAAATTCAGCGCGTTACGCGCTGCCGTTCACAATGCACAGCGGGAGGACGAGCCTCCCGTTCGAATCATCGTGGCGCGGACAGCGCGTATTGCCGCTTGCCGCCCCGTCCGCGCCACGTTACCTGCTTCGGTATTACTGCAGCAGCTTCAGGACTTGCTGCGCCTGCGAGTTGGCCTGTGCCAGCACCGAGATACCAGCCTGTTGCAACACTTGCGCCTTGCTCATGTTCGCCGTTTCCTGCGCGAAGTCAGCGTCGGTGATCTGCGAATGTGCGCTCGACAGGTCGGTCGATTCAGCCTGCTGCGAAGTCGCGATACCGGTCAGACGGTTCTGCGCTGCACCCAGCGTTGCCTGGATGTTGTTGATCGTCGCGAGAGCGTTGTCGACCGATTCCATCGCGAGGTTCGCGCCGGCGGTCGTGCTGACGTTGATGTTCGCCACCGAGGTCGGCACGTTGTCCGTGTTGACCGTTGCCAGTGACGAGCCAGCCGTCTGAGCTGCCGTCGTCGAGCCGATCGTGGTTTGCGCGCCGTTGAAGGCGCTGATGCCCGTCGACGAGCTGGTGAACAGGTTCTGCGCAGCCGTGCTCGAGAGCTGGTTGCCGTTCTGGTCCACGTATTCGAAGCCGCCCGAGCCGTTCGATTCGACGGTGATCGACGTGATCGCGTTCGAGATGCCCGCGGTTGCTGCCGAGCCGTTCGTCGCGTTCAGGTTGAGGCCCGAGAAAACGCCGAGGACCGTACCCGCCGCCGCAGCGGAGCCACCGCCGGCCGAGAAGGCCTGGTTGATCGACGTCAGTTCGTTGCTTTGCAGCAGGCCGTTACCCGCGCCGCTAGACAGAGAGATCGTCGAGATGCCGCTTGCCGAACCCGTCACCGAGAACAGGGCGTTGGACGTCGCCGACGACAGCACCTGGTTGTTCTGGTCGGTGAAGGTGAAGCCACCCGTGCCGTTCGACAGGATGTTGATCTGCGTGATTGCGCCCGTGCCGCCTGCCGAGTTGGCCGTGCCGTTCGCGTTCAGGTCGAGGCCGGTGATCGTGCCGAGCGTGTTGCCTGCCTGCACCGGGCCCGCGCCCAGCGAAGCGGCCGAAACGCCTTGGCTCAGGTTCACGCTGATCGTCTGACCGACGTTCGAGCCGACCTGGACGTTGATGAGGCCAGCCGTGCCGTTCAGCAGGTTGATGCCGTTGTACGTCGTCTGCGATGCGAGACGGTTCACTTCAGCGATCTGCTGTGCAACTTCCTGCTGCAGTGCTGCCTGGTTGCTTGCCGACAGCGAGCCGCCGGCTGCCTCGTTCGCGAGCGAACGGATCGTTTGCAGGCTTTGCGTGATCTGGCTCAAACCGGTGCTTGCCGTTTGCACCATCGACACGCCGTCGTTCGCGTTCGAAACGCCCTGGTTCAGGCCGTTGATCGCGGTTTGCAGTGTCGTGGAAATCGCGAGGCCAGCCGCATCGTCCGCCGCGCTGTTGATGCGCTTGCCCGACGACAGGCGGGTAATGGCTTGCGAGAGCGCGCTGCCAGACCCAGTCAAGTTTTGCTGAGCGGTCAGCGAGTTGATATTACTGTTGATGCTAAGCATGAAAATTCTCCTGTAGAGGCATGAGCCCTAAACCTGCCAGTGGTGGCATCGGCGGAAGCACGTGTTCATTGCTGGCCGCCTCAGTGAAGGATGACGGCGCGTCTCCAAAAAACTTGAGCAACTTTCTGTCATGGCGACCTAATTGTTTGCCGCGCCCGACGGGGTTGGCGGGCGCGAGCCTCATCCAGTCCGACCGGCGCGATGCGCTGCAGGTGATCGAAAGGGGGCGTATTCTCGTTTGCTCGCCCGTTATCGATCCCGGAGAAATCATGCAAAAGCGCAGGATTGGCCGTTCCGAATTGCAGGTCGTGCCGCTGATGTTCGGTGGCAATGTATTTGGCTGGACCGCCGACGAGGCAACGTCGTTTTCGATCCTCGACGCGTTCGTCGACGCTGGCCTTAACTTCATCGATACCGCCGATGTCTATTCGGCCTGGGTGCCCGGCAATCAGGGCGGCGAGTCGGAGACGATCCTCGGCAAGTGGTTCCGTCGGAGCGGCAAGCGCGAGCAGATCGTGCTCGCGACGAAGGTGTCCAAGCATCCGCAGCGCAAGGGGCTGTCGGCCGCGAACATCCAGGCCGCGCTCGAAGACTCGCTGCGCCGCTTGCAAACGGATTACATCGACGTCTATTTCTCCCACGACGACGACACTTCGACGCCGCTCGCCGAAACGCTAGGCGCGTATCAGAAGCTGATCGAGGCGGGCAAGGTGCGCGTGATCGGCGCGTCGAACTACAGCGGCGCGCGCGTCGAGGAGGCGCTCGCCGTGTCGCGCCGGCATGGGCTGCCCGAATATCAGCTGCTGCAGCCCGAATACAATCTGTACGACCGCGCGCAATACGAGCGCGACAGCGAGCCGGTGGCGCTCGCGCATCATCTCGGCGTGGTGGTCTATTACAGTCTCGCGAGCGGGTTCCTGTCGGGCAAGTACCGCAGCGAGGCCGATCTGGCCGGCAAGGCGCGCGGCAGCCGGGTGGAGAAATACCTGAACGGGCGCGGCTTGCGGATTCTCGGCGCGCTCGACGGCGTCGCGCAACGGCACGGCAGCACGCCCGCCGCGATCGCGCTCGCCTGGCTGATCGCGCGGCCGAGCGTTACGGCCCCCATCGCGAGCGCGACCTCGGTCGCGCAGCTGAAGGGCCTGGCCGCGGCCGTCCAGCTGTCCCTTACGGCCGACGATATCCGTGAGCTGGACGAGGCGAGCGCTTGATCCGACGAACGCCGTGGCCGCCGACGCCGGCGCGCTTCGCAAGAGGGAAAAGCCCCTGGCGCAATCGGTAAACCCCTGGTAGGATGAGGAGTTTCCTGATATGATCGGGAGTGAATTGAGATCTTTGCCTGTTTCGTCAGTGTTCATCATTGATGAAAGGTCGGCGAAACAGCAGCAGACGCGGCTTTTGCATTATGTCTGTCCGCGTTCCGCGGTGAACTCCCCACCTCTCATTTCCGGCCTCCGTGGCCGCTTTGCCTCTCGCTTCATTCGTGGTTTGGCCGGGGTTGTCTATCAGCCTCGCGTTTGCCTGTTACTGGCCACGAATCGGAGCGACCGGAGAGCCGGCGCGTGAGCGGTCACCCTAAGCGGTTACCGCCATGCAATTAAACCCGTATCTAGTGATTGAGTTAGGAATTACATGACGACGATTCTTCTGAAGGAAAACGAGCCGTTCGAAGTGGCCATTCGCCGCTTTCGTCGCGCAATCGAAAAAAATGGCCTGATCGCTGAACTGCGTGAGCGCCAGTCGTACGAAAAGCCGACCACGGCTCGCAAGCGCAAGAAGGCAGCAGCTGTTAAGCGCCTGCACAAGCGTCTGCGTAGCCAGATGCTGCCGAAAAAGCTGCACTAAGCACGCTTTTTACGTACGCCAAACGGCGGTGTGAGCTTCGAAAGAAGCCACATCGCCGTTTTGCTTTTGAGGCGCGCGATTTTTGCTTTGCATGCGGTTGTTACGCCGCGTTCCTCAGCCGCTCGGCCGACAGCCCGAACTCGCGCGCGATCGAGCCCAACCGGTCATGCCATTCCCACGTGCCGAACATGTCGTGCACGTTTTGCAGGCAACTGAGCAAAGCGACGGTCACAGGGTCGTACACGTTGATGCGGGCGCGCAGGAGTGCTTTCTTCAGCGCGGCAACGCCGATATCCATGTAAGCGGGCACTTCGGCCGGTGGTTTGCCAATGAAGCGCACCAGCACACCTTCCATCGCGGTCATATAGTCCCGCGGCTTGATCAGGTTGCCGACCGGGCAGCCGCCGCAATACCCGCGGTAGGCGCCGCCGCCCCTCGGCAGCAACGCGGCGCGCTTCTGCTCGCACAGATGCGTGACGGACTGATCGTAAATGTCCTGATGCGTCAGGAAACTAAGTGTTTTCATGGTTGGTCTTCCGCGTCCGAGGCGGTGGATATTTGCTGAGCGCGCATCGCGTGAGCCCATGGCGACGAGTATCCGCCGCGGGTCGCCCGACGAAGGGCCGACTACGAGCTTGAAAGGGCTCCAATTCGCGCTTTTGCGCGTCCCGCAGACGCCTTCGCTCACCCCGCCTTACGACGACGCCCCTTCTTGCCCAAGGACACGCATCGCTCTCGGCACATGCAGCTCGTCTCATGATCGTTGACCATGCCGACCGCCTGCATGAATGCGTAGCAGATCGTCGAACCGACAAATTTGCAGCCGTAGCGCTTGAGCGCTTTGCTGAGCGCGTCCGATACTTCCGTCGACGCAGGCGCGTGCTTATACGAAGCCAATTCGTTCTGAATCGGCGTGTCGTCGACGAATGACCACACGAAATTCGCGAGCGAGCCATGTTCGGCCTGGATCTGCTGCACGGCACGCGCGTTCAGGATGGCCGCCTCGATCTTGCCGCGATGTCGCACGATGCTTTCATCGGCGACGAGCGCATCCACGTGCTTCGACGTGAAGGCCGCGACCTTGTCGATGTCGAAATCGGCGAACGCGCGGCGATAGCCGGCGCGCTTGTTGAGTATCGTCGACCATGACAAGCCGGCCTGCGCGCCTTCAAGCACCAACATCTCGAACAGGTGCTGATCGTCGCGCGAGGGTACGCCCCACTCGGTGTCGTGGTACTGTGCGAGCGCTTCGCTCGATACCCAGTTGCATCGTTGTGTCACTGTCGCGCTCCCGCGTGGCCATGTCGTTCGCCAGCATAGCGGAAGCGGTGCGCGCCGCAAGCTGGCCATTCGGCTAATTGCACGATTCAAACTGACCTGCCACGCTACGCGTTATTCACCCACGGAACGGATTCGATTCGATGAACCACGACTTCTTTCTGATTGGCGTCGACGGCGGCGGCACCGGCACGCGCGTGGTACTCGGCGATGCGCGGGGCCGCGAACTGGCGCAGGCGACAAGCGGCCCATCGGGCCTTGGGCTCGGTATCCCACACGCATGGCAGTCCATTCAGGCCGCCTGCGGCGAAGCGTTCGAGCGAGCCGGAGTCGCGCTGGACTGGCCGCGCTGCGTGCTCGGTTGCGGACTCGCGGGCGTCAACAACCGCGACTGGCTCGCCGAGTTTCACGCGCAGGCGCCGCGGTTAGCCGGATTGGCCGTCGAAACCGACGCCTACACGACCTTGCTCGGCGCGCACGACGGCGCGCCCGGCGTGATCGTCGCCCTCGGCACCGGCAGCGTCGCGGCCTCGCTCGCGAGCGACGGCGAATTCCGCATGGCCAGCGGCTACGGCTTTCCATCAGCCGACGAAGCGAGCGGCGCGTGGCTCGGCCTTCGGCTGATCGTACATGCGCAACAAGCGCTCGACGGCCGGGTGCCCGACGACGATCTGGTGCATGCGCTGCTCGCGCATACCGGCGCGCGGGATCGCGACAGTCTCGTCGTGTGGCTGTGTGCGGCCAATCAGACCGCCTATGCGCGGCTCGCGCCGATCGCTATCGAGCATCGCGCGCATCCGTTCGCGGCGCGGCTGCTCGGCGAGGCCGGCATCGAAATCGGCAAGATGATCGCCGCGCTGGACGCCACGGGCATGCTGCCGGTCGCGTTGTGCGGAGGCCTCGGTACGCCGTTACGCGAGTACGTGCCGAACGCGTATCAGGCGCGTCTGCGCGAGCCGCGGGCGGATTCGGCGCATGGTGGCTTGCAGCTGGCGCGGCGCGAGGCGGGGCGGCTGGCTGGATGAGCCCTGTAAAATGTCCGCTTTGACGCTGCCTCGACGGCTCAGCCGCCGGACTCACTATGTATAAAGTCATCGCCACCGATCTCGATGGCACACTGCTCAACGCCGATCACCAGGTGGACCCGTTCACGGTCGCCACGGTGCGCAAGCTCGAAAGCCACGGGCTGCAGTTCGTGATCGCCACGGGGCGGCATTACTGTGACGTGGCGGGCATCCGCGATCTGCTCGGCATCAATCCCTATCTGATTACATCGAACGGCGCGCGCATTCACGCGCCCGACAACACGGTGATCCACGCCGACGACCTGCCGCCAGCGATCGTTCAGCGTCTCGTGCAGCCCGACATTGCCGGCGCGCATGGTCGAGTGATCGTCAATCTGTTTGCCGATGAAGCGTGGCTGATCGACCGCGATGCGCCTCATCTGCTGGCGTTCCACCAGGACTCCGGCTTCACCTACGAAGTGACCGATCTGCCGAAGCACGACGGCGTCGACATTGCCAAGGCGCTGTATATCGGCGATCCCGCCGATCTCGCGCAGGTCGCCGCCAATCTGGAACGCGAATTCGGCGAGCGACTGTACGTGACGTATTCGTTGCCGGATTGCCTGGAAGTGATGACCGCGAATGTGTCGAAGGGGCGCGCCCTGCAGATCGTGCTCGAGCGCCTGGGTGTGGATGCGTCACACTGCGTTGCGTTCGGCGACAACATGAACGATATCGATTTGCTCGAGACGGCCGGCCATCCATTCATGATGAACAACGCCAATCCCGATCTGATCACGCGTCTGCCGCATGTTCCGCGCATCGGCAACAATTTCGAAGCGGGCGTTGCGCATCATCTGCGCAAACTGTTCGCGCTGAACGACGAACTGGCGTGCTGAATCATAGTCACTGCGATTGAAAGCGGCCCGCATCCACTCACGCGGACGCGGGCCGCTGAGGTTGCTCGCCCAAGCCGGGGCGTGCACTCCATTGGCGCTCGTCAATCCCGCCAGCCGCGATGCTCGCCGCGATCGTCACGGCCCCAGCGACGGTTGTCGTGACCCCAGCCGCGGTCATCGTGGCGATAGTCGCGGTAGTAGTCGCGGCGCTCGTAACGATGATCCCAGCCGCCGTAATACACCGGCTCCGGCGCCGCATAGACGCGCGAGGGCGCGGCATAAACCGGGGCGCCGAGCGATAGGCCCACGCTCAGATCCGTATGCGCCTGCGCGACACCGCATGCGCCCGCCGCAAGTCCGGCAGCAACCAGCAAGTGAGTGACGATGCGTTTCATGTTGGTCTCTCCTGTGAAGCGACGTAGGTATGTCGCACAGGACCAATGTATGCGCTCGCGGCCGGCTGGACTGCGACCAGATGTTACGGACTGCAAGCATCGTCGAAGTCATCGAAGGCGAGAGGAAAGATTGCGCGGACGTTGCGCGCGGCCACCTTGTCTCGCTTGCGGTCCCGCCGCACCGGGGCTTTGCGGCCGGTCAACCGAAGCCGGCAGGCGGCTCGTCGCGCACGCTTGCCGCTTGACTCGCCCGCGCGCGTAATCGCGGCTTACATCTGTATGACTCGATTAATCCGCCGCATGCGCCGAAGCGTCCGCAGTCGCGGAACAGGCCGCCCCCGCGGAAGATGCCGATACTGCCGGCAACGCGGCGCAAGGGCAGTCGGCCGCCCGGCCGTCGAGCCCCTCGTGATCGTGTTTGAAGCTCGCGCGCGGCGTGCCGTTCTGCCAGTCGAGTCGCACGATGTAGATGCTGTCGAAGTCGTCGCTGTGCCATTTCGGCACGTCGGCCGCACGGCCGCCATGCGCGCTCAACATCCCCCGCAATAGCTTCTCGATCAGCCTGTGCTCCCACGCAATGACGATCAGTTTGCCGCGATTGGCGGGGTCGACGAGCGTGTTGGCGAGCTGATCGATCTGCGCAAAGCCGTACGGCGTTTGCACCGGCATCTGGAATTGAATCGCAGTCGGCTCGATCGTCGCGAGGGGGCGCACATAATAGTATGGTCGACCGCCGTCGTCTTTTTGCTGACCGGGGTCCGGCGCGTAGATCGCATCGGGTTTGCCGAATTTGGCGGCGATCACGGCCGGCAACGCGAGCGCACGGTTGAGGCCCGGGCAGTCGAGCTGGCCGTAGCCTTGTGCGGGCTTCTCGCCGTGTCGAACGAATACCAGGGTTTCAATATTGCCGCTCGCCGTTGCCGTCGCGGGGACCGCGGTCGCAGCGACAGTGGTCGTGTTCGGCGCCGCGTACAACACCGGCAACGCCAGCGTGCTCGCGCACAAGCCGCCGAGCGACAGCGCGACGCCATGCAGCAATCCGCGGAAACGCTTCATCGAAAGCACCTGTGCGAGGCTGGGAAGTCGCCCGATTCTAGCAGCGGTGCCCCTCTGCGCGCGGCCGCCGCGGCTGCCCATCGCATCGGCGGTCGCAATGAATAATGGGCGCCGGGGCGCCCATTGATGCTAACGAGGTGACGATCGGGCGGCCGACGCGCCGAACTGGCCGTCAGTCGAGCGCCACCGTCTGCGCCTCGCTGCTACGATCCTCGGCGATCAGCGGATAGACGACACCCGCGATCACCGCACCGATGATCGGCGCAGCCCAGAACAGCCACAGTTGATCGATCGCCGCGCCGCCTACGAATAGCGCCGGGCCCGTCGAGCGCGCCGGATTGACCGACGTGTTGGTGACAGGAATCGAAATCAGGTGGATCAGCGTCAAGCACAGGCCGATCGCGATCGGCGCGAAACCGGCCGGCGCGCGCCGGTCGGTCGCGCCGAGAATCACGAACAGGAAGAAGCCGGTCATCACCACTTCGCAAATGAAGGCCGCGGCCAGCGAGTAGTGACCCGGCGATTGCTCGCCGTAACCGTTCGTCGCGAAGCCGCTCGCGACCAGGTCGAAGCCGGGCTTGCCCGACGCGATCAGCGACAGCACGAACGCGCCGAGCACCGCGCCGATCACCTGCGCGACGATGTACGGCAGCAGATCGCGCACCGGAAATCGGCCGGCGACGGTCAGGCCGACGCTCACCGCCGGATTCAGGTGGCAGCCGGAAATGTGGCCGATCGCAAAAGCCATCGTCAGCACGGTCAGACCGAAGGCCAGCGACACGCCGACGAAGCCGATGCCCAGACCGTGAACCGGCCCGGCGAAGTTGGCGGCGAGGACCGCGCTGCCGCAGCCCCCGAGCACGAGCCAGAAGGTGCCGAACAGTTCGGCCACGAGGCGCTTTGACAACTGCATGTTTGGAATCCTAAAAAGAATGGGCTTCAGAAGCACGCATCGAAAAAACGACGAGTGCATACCTTGAACGCGCAATTCTAGGTAGGTAGCGCCAAATCAAGTGTCAAGGATTGTCAATTCGGACGAAATTTATAAACTATTGTGAGATAAAGCGCCGGGTTTACAATTCGCGCGCTTTAATAATTATCGGAGGAAAATTCGCGAAGCCCGTATTAGTGGCCATTGCGGTTTTTTACAATTGCAGCTAGTCTGCGGTCGAATGAGTTCTAGAGAGGGAGAACCGAATGTCTCAATATGCAGACCTGAAGGCGCAGATTGCCAAACTGCAGGCACAGGCGGAAGAAGCGCGACGGACGGAAATCGACAATGTCGTCGCCGACATCCGCCAAAAGATCGCCGAATACGGTCTGACCGCGCAGGATCTCGGCTTCGCGGTCGCCGCCAAGCGCGGCCGCCCGCCCAAAAAGACGCCGCTGCCGGCGAAATATCAGGATCCGAAGTCGGGCAATACCTGGAGCGGGCGCGGAAAGCCGCCAAAATGGATCGTCGGCAAGAACCGCGAACGCTTCCTGATTGGCTCGAGCTGAGGTCCGCGCGAGCTGATGCAGGAGGGGCGAAAGCGCGCTGAAGGATTTTTGCGGCTTCGCTTATTCGTCGTGCGCTAATCCGACGTGGAAGCGCAACCATCGCTGTATTAAAAAAGCCGCCCATACAGGACGGCTTTTTCGGTTCCGGCAGCGCGAAAACTTCGTTTTCCGCTCAAGCAAACGATTGCGATGTCGGATTGGTCCGCTATTGGACGTCATAAGCCACGGTTCACCGCGCGGCTTCAAAGCGCACCGACAACGGCCGGCCGCAAAAGCGCCGGCCGTTTCGAAGCGTGCCTAGCCGACCGCGACCTGACGCAATACCGGGCGCCGCGACGTTTCGATCAACGCCGAATAGCCGTCGATATAGTTCTGCGCCATCGTTTTCGAACTGAAGCGCCGTTCGAACTGGGCGCGAATCTCAGTGCGCGACAGCTCGTCCAGACGCTGCAAAGCCGCTACCGCGCCTTGCACGTCCTCGACGATATAGCCGGTCACGCCGTGGTCGATCACCTCCGGCACCGAGCCACGGTTGAACGCGATAACCGGCGTGCCGCAAGCCATCGACTCGATCATCACGAGGCCGAACGGCTCGGACCAGTCGATCGGGAACAGCAGTGCCTTGGCGCCCGACAGAAACTCGGGTTTCTGCGCCTCGTTGATCTCACCGACGAATTCGACATGCGCCATCGACAGCAGCGGCTCGATCTCGCGCTTGAAATACTCCATGTCGACCTTGTCCACCTTGGCGGCGATCTTCAGCGGCAGACCGCTTTGCGCGGCGATCTTGATGGCTGTATCGACGCGCTTTTCCGGGCAGATGCGGCCGAGGAACGCGAGGTATTCGGGCTTCTTGTGCGGCTGCGGCGTCAGCAACTGGTCCGGCAGGCCGTGGTAAACCGTGCTGAGCCAGTTGGCCTGCTGCAACGGCAGACGCTGGGAGTCCGAAATCGACACGACCGGCACATGCGAGAACGCGCCGAACACCGGCTGCAATTCCGGCAGATCGAGACGGCCGTGGAGCGTGGTCACGAACGGCGTGTCCATCGTCGTGAACAGGGGGAACGGCATGTAGTCGAGATGGAAGTGCAGCACGTCGAACTCGTGCGCGACCTTGCGGACCTTTTCCATCATCAGCACGTGCGGCGCCAACGCATCGCGAATCGTCGGATCGAGGCGCAGCGCGCGCGGCCAGCACGCCTCGAGATTGGCGGACGTGACCGAATCGCCGCTCGCGAACAGCGTGACGTCATGGCCGAGGTCGACCAGCGCTTCGGTCAGATACGATACGACACGTTCGGTGCCGCCATAGAGTTTCGGTGGGACAGCTTCGTAGAGCGGCGCGATTTGTGCGATTCGCATGCGTTTTCTCCTGTGTAGATCGGAATTAGCGCTGTTGCGCTGACCCCGATCCCATGCAGATTTTTGATACTCACCGGGGGCTTCGGACGACGGCGGGATGACGCAATGTACGAATGCCCAACGGAAGATTGAGCGCGGCTGGCCCCGCCCGAGGGTGTGCCGAGATCGGTATCGGGTAATCCCTTAGCCTCCATTATCGAGATCGACCGCGGTAATTCGAGTTATTTTTCAAACGCTTAATGTTGTTACAGCGCGAAACATCGGCCGTTACAGCCGAGCCGAGTGCCAATCGCAGGCCCTGCAGCACGGGAAGCGCCGATTCAACGAGTTAACTCAACGCTCGAGGGCGGAATGCACCGTAGCAAGCGGCGGGCCACGACGTTCGCATGGGCCGGCTCAGCGTCCCCACGAGCTAGATTGCAGACGAGTGGAAAGGTCTTATAATTGTTTTTCCTCTTTCACGGTGCGGCGGTGAAGTTCTGATAACTCACCGTCGGCCGCACGCCGCAGCCAGCGTTGTAGGAAAAACGCCTACACAAATGACGGATGAAATCCGTCATCCCGCTGGGGTGTCTGTCCGATTTTCGGCAGCGTGCCCTTCCGAGACAATGCTTGCAAGACCAGAGACGAGCCGATTCGCGCGGATTCATCGCGCGCGCTCGAGCAAACGTTTTCGCAAAAAATCGGCCTGACCAGCCGGGCATACGTACGGGGGAAATCATGAGCACGACTAGCCATATGCTCAATGAGATCAGAGAAGTCAATCTGTCTTATCTGCTGCTCGCCCAGCGTCTGCTGCGCGAAGACAAGCCGATGGGCATGTTCCGCATGGGTATTTCGGACCAGCTGGCCGACGTGCTCGCCAATCTGTCGTTGGCGCAGACCGTCAAGCTCGCGGCGTCCAACCAGATGCTGTGCCGCTTCCGCTTCGACGATCACACGGTGCTGTCCGCGCTCGCGGACAAGGACAAGGCGAGCGCGATCGCGCAGGCTCATTCCGCGATCCTGATGGCGAGCCAGCCGGTCGAGCAACTCGGCTGATGGCCAGCAAGAGCGTCGTACTCGAAGTCCGGGAAATCACCCTCGCGATCGAGCTGATCGAACTGGGCGCGCGTCTGCAATTGCTGGAGGCGGAAACCAGTCTGTCGCGCGACCGGCTCATCAAGCTGTACAAGGAACTGAAAGCGGTGTCGCCGCCCAAGGGCATGCTGCCGTTTTCGACCGACTGGTTCATGACCTGGCAGCCAAACTTTCATTCGTCGCTGTTCTACAACATCTACCGTTTCATGGCCTGTCACGGCGGCTGCCGCGCGATCGAATCGATCGTGAAGAGCTACCGCCTGTATCGGGAGCACGTGCAGTTGCACGACGACGAGCCGGTGCTCAGTCTCACGCGCGCGTGGACGCTGGTGCGCTTCTTCGACTCGGGCATGCTGCAGATGAGCGCGTGCCGCCGCTGCGGCGGCCACTTCGTCGCGCACGCGCACGATCCCCAGCACGCCTTCATTTGCGGGCTGTGCCAGCCGCCGTCGCGCGCCGGCAAGACAAAGAAGGCGGCACAAACGCGGCCGGAGCGGCAACTATCCGCTGCCGCCATCCCGCTCCCGGCGCCGCACATGGCCGACGCACAGGCTCGCGAGGCCCGCTGCACCGCCTCCACGCTCGACACTCCCGCCACCGCCGAACTCTGAGCGGCACACGTCGAGGCGGCGCAAGCCTCTGGTTTACACCGGAATCGCGCACCGCCTTTTTCCCCAAAGTTTTCCGCTTCGGTGCCGTAAACCTGACTAACGACGGTGACCGTCGCTTTTTTGTGAGGGCTCGGCAGTGCTGATTTTCGTGGGAACACTCGTGACGCTGTTGTCCGTTTTCGGCGGTTACGCGCTGGAAGGCGGCCATCTCGGCGCGCTGCTGCAACCCGTTGAAGTGCTGATGATCGTCGGTGCCGGACTCGGCGCGTTCATTCTCGGTAACGGGATGAAGACGATCAAGGCGACACTGCGCGTCATCCCGACCCTGTTCAAGGGCGCGAAGTACAACAAGGACGTCTACATGGAGTTGATGGGGCTCCTGTACGTGCTGCTCGCGAAAGCGCGCAAGGAAGGCACGCTGACGCTCGAAGCCGACATCGACGATCCGTCGAAGAGCCCGATCTTCACGCAGTACCCGAAGATTCTCGCCGACAAGCACATCATCGAATTCCTGACCGACTACCTGCGGCTGATGGTCGGCGGCAACATGAACGCGTTCGAGATCGAAAGCCTGATGGACGAGGAGATCGAGACGCACCACCAGGAAGGCGAGGCACCCGCGCACGCGCTCAACAAGGTCGGCGACGCGATGCCGGCGTTCGGTATCGTCGCCGCGGTGATGGGCGTCGTGCACACGATGGCCTCGGCCGACAAGCCGCCCGCGGTGCTCGGTGAAATGATCGCGCAGGCGCTGGTCGGCACCTTCCTGGGCATTCTGCTTTCGTACGGGCTGATCGGACCGCTCGCGAGCGTCGCCGAGCAGCGCGTGACCGAGTCGACCAAGATGTTCCAGTGCATCAAGGTGACGATCCTCGCGAGCCTGAACGGCTATGCGCCGGCGATCGCGGTCGAGTTCGGCCGCAAGGTGCTCTTCTCGACCGAGCGTCCGTCGTTCGCCGAGCTCGAAGAGCACGTGCGCCGCGTCAAGGCCAAATAAGCGGGCGACGGAACCGAACCGATGAGCAAGGACAAAGACCGCGCAATCGTCGTCAAGCGCAGTGCGCCGAAAAAGGCCGGTCATCACGGCGGCGCGTGGAAGCTCGCGTACGCGGACTTCATGACCGCGATGATGGCGTTCTTCCTGCTGATGTGGCTGCTGAGTTCGGCCTCCACCGTGCAGCTGAAAGGCATCGCCGACTACTTCAATCAGCCGTTGAAGATCACGCTGTGGGGCGGCGATCGCAGCGCCGAGGACTCGAGCATCCTGAAGGGCGGCGGGCGCGACATCTCGACCGACGCACAGGGCGTGACCCGTTCGACCGACGGCAGCAGCAGCCGCGCCGAGCGCACCGCGTCGCACAACGACGAGGACTCGGTGAAGCAGCTGCAAGGCGAACTCGAACGCCGGGAACAGGTGCGTCTGCACGATCTGCAGGTCAAGCTGATGGCCGCGATCGAGGCGAACCCGGTGCTGCGCCAGTTCAAGCAGCAGATCCGCATCGACTCGACGCTGACCGGCCTGCGCATCGAGATCGTCGATTCGCAGAAGCGGCCGATGTTCGCGACCGCGCGCGACGTCGTCGAGCCGTACATGCGCGACATTCTGCGCGAGATCGGCCATACGCTGAACGACGTGCCGAACCGCATCATCGTGCAGGGCCACACCGACGCCGTGCCGTACGCGGGCGGCGAAAAGGGCTATAGCAACTGGGAGCTGTCGGCCGACCGCGCCAACGCGTCGCGTCGCGAGCTGGTCGCCGGCGGCATGGACGAAGCGAAGGTGATGCGCGTGCTCGGTCTCGCGTCGACGCAGAACCTGAACAAGGCGGACCCGCTCGATCCGGAGAACCGCCGTATCAGCATCATCGTGTTGAACAGGAAGTCGGAGGAGGCGCTCGATCACGACGACTCGACGACGACGACCTTGTCGGACGACGCAGCCGGCTCGAAGCCGCTGCTGCAAAGACTTGCGCAGCCGCTGACGGCTGCACCGAAGTTGCCGGCGGCGGCGCCGCCGGCCCAGTAACAGACGGCGGCCGCCGGGCCGCGGCGCGCGCCTCACCGGCGCGCACCGCCCGGCGGTCCAGTGTTAAGCGCAGCGAGGTTTTCATGATCAGGCACATCCTGGCAATCGACGATTCGGCATCGATGCGGCAGATCCTCGCGGCGACGCTGACGGGCGCCGGCTATGAAGTCACGCTCGCGGCGGACGGCAACGAAGGGCTCGAAAACGCGCTCGCGATGGCGTTCGATCTCGTGTTGACCGACCAGCACATGCCGGGCAAGACCGGTCTCGATCTGATCACCGCGCTGCGCGGAAATCCGGCCTATCAGGCGACGCCCATCCTCGTCCTTACGACGGAATCGGGCGAACCCTTCAAAGAGGCGGCGCGCGCGGCGGGGGCAACCGGCTGGATCGAAAAGCCGCTCGACCCGGACATGCTGACCGAGCTGGTGGCGGCGCTGGCCGACCCGGACCCGGCCTGACACGCGCCATCGACACTTTTAGACACAGTACAGATAGCTCTCGACGCGCCTGCACGGCAGCTCAGACCAGACAGGCACTCTCGGTGAACCAGGCATGACACTCGACATCACACAGTTCTATCAGACGTTCTTCGACGAAGCGGACGAACTGCTCGCGCAGATGGAGCAGTTACTGCTCAATCTCGACGTGGCTCACCCGGACCCCGAAGACCTCGCGGCGATCTTTCGCGCCGCGCATTCGATCAAGGGCGGCGCGGCGACGTTCGGCTTCACCGCGCTCACCGAGACGACCCACATTCTCGAGTCGCTGCTCGATCGCGCGCGCAACAACGAGCTGGTGCTGCGCAAGGACATGATCGACACGTTCCTCGAAACCAAGGACGTGCTGTCCGGGCAGCTCGCGGACTATCGCGCGAGCGCCGAGCCCGATGCGGCGGTGGCGCGCGCGATCTGCGCGAAGCTCGAGCAGCTGCACGCGGAAAGCCGCATGGGCGGCGCGCCGGCGCAGGCCCCGGCCGCGCCGATGGCGGCGAGCGCCGAAGCCGCACCGCCCGCGAGCGCGCCGGCGGCAACGCAGGCAGTGGCAACCCAAACAACGGCAGTACGGGAGCCAGGCAGTATCCCGCCCGAGCACGTCGTCGAACAGGCGGTGCAGGCGGCGGGCGAATGGACGGACGGCGAACCGGCACAGACCGGGCAAGCCGCGGGCACGGCCGACAGCGCCGGCCCACATCTGAAAATTACGCTACGGGGCGTGGGAGAGAAAGACCAGGAACTGCTCGCCGAAGAGCTGGGCAACCTGGGCAATATCGTCGGGCAGCTCAAGAGCGGCAGCGATCTGATGCTGTGGCTTTCGAGCGACGTACCCTCCGACGACATCATCGCCGTGTGCTGCTTCGTGATCGACGAAAGTCAGATCACGATCGGCCGCGGCACCGCGCCGGCGGACGACGCGCAGCAGGGCGAACCTGGAACGCCCGACGCTGCCGCTCCGACACCGGCGCAAACAGCGCATGCCGCGTCCGCCGCTGCCGCAGCGCACGTGCATGCGGAGCAAGCAGCGTCGTCGGCCGCGGCGGCCCACACCGCCGCGCCCGCCAGCGCGGCCGGTCACGCGAACAGCGTCGAGCCTGCGGCGCCCGCCGCGGCTCAAGCGGCAGCCAAACCGGCTGCGGCCGCGGCCACCGAGCAGGACCGCAAGGCGGGCCGTCCGACCGCCGCGGCGGCCAATGGCGAAGGCAGCTCGATTCGCGTCGGCGTCGAGAAGGTCGATCAGCTGATCAACCTGGTCGGCGAGCTGGTGATCACCCAGGCGATGCTCGCGGAGACCACCAGCACGTTCGATCCGGCGCTGCATGACCGGCTCTTCAACGGCATGGCGCAACTCGAGCGCAACGCGCGCGATCTGCAGGAAGCGGTGATGTCGATCCGCATGATGCCGATGGATTACGTGTTCAGCCGCTTCCCGCGGCTGGTGCGCGACCTCGCGGCGAAACTCGGCAAGGAGGTCGAACTCGTCACCTTCGGTCAGGCGACCGAACTCGACAAGAGCCTCATCGAACGGATCATCGATCCGTTGACGCACCTCGTGCGCAACAGTCTCGACCACGGCATCGAAACCGTCGAGGCGCGGCGCGCGGCGGGCAAGGATTCGACCGGTCAGCTGGTGCTGTCGGCGGCGCACCACGGCGGCAACATCGTCATCGAGGTCAGCGACGACGGCGCGGGCTTGCGCCGCGACAAGATTCTCGCGAAGGCGGCCAAGCAGGGCATGCAGGTCAGCGAGACGATGAGCGACGAGGAAGTCTGGAACCTGATTTTCCTGCCGGGCTTCTCGACCGCCGAGCAGGTCACGGACGTGTCCGGCCGCGGCGTCGGCATGGACGTCGTGAAGCGCAACATCCAGTCGATGGGCGGCCACGTCGAAATCACGTCGCACGCGGGCAAGGGCAGCACCACGCGCATCGTGTTGCCGCTCACGCTCGCGATCCTCGACGGCATGTCGGTGAAGGTCGGCAACGAAATCTTCATCCTGCCGCTGAACTTCGTGATGGAGTCGCTGCAGCCGCGAGCCGAAGACATCTACACGGTCGCCAACGGCGAGCGCGTGGTGCGCGTGCGCGGTGAATACCTGCCGCTCGTCGCGTTGCACGAGGTGTTCAACGTGCAGGACGCGAAGCAGGAGCCGACTCAGGGCATCGTCACGATCATGCAGACCGAGGGCCGGCGCTTCGCGATGCTGATCGACGAGCTCGTCGGCCAGCAGCAGGTGGTCGTGAAGAACCTGGAAACGAATTACCGCAAGGTGCACGGCATCTCCGCGGCGACCATTCTGGGCGACGGCAGCGTCGCGCTGATCGTGGACGTCGCGGCGCTGAACCGCGAAACGCGCCACGCGCATGGGCATGCGCAGGCTCAGCAGGCGATGAGCCTCGCGTAACGCACGCAGCAAACGCGGCACCGACAGACCTCGCAACACAACTTCAACTCAATTCATCCCAACCGTTTGGGGGCTAACGTGGCAGAAGTCCAATCCATCAATTCGAGCGTCGCCAACGCGAGCGGTACCAATGGCCGCCGCGACGCGCAGGCGGACGCCGGCGGTCAGGAATTCCTCGTCTTCACGCTCGGCGCGGAAGAGTACGGCATCGACATCCTGAAGGTGCAGGAAATCCGCGGCTACGACAACGTGACGCGCATCGCCAACGCGCCCGAATTCATCAAGGGCGTGATCAACCTGCGCGGCATCATCGTGCCGATCGTCGATATGCGCATCAAATTCCACCTGGGCCGCGTCGAGTACGACCATCAGACCGTCGTGATCATCCTGAACGTCGCGCACCGCGTGGTCGGCATGGTCGTGGACGGCGTATCGGACGTGCTGACGCTCGCGGTCGACCAGATCATGCCGGCGCCGGAATTCGGCGCCACGCTGACGACCGAGTACCTGACCGGTCTCGGCACGGTGGACGGCCGGATGCTGATCCTGATGGACATCGAGAAGCTGATGACCAGCTCGGAGATGTCGTTGATGGAGACGCTCGGCGTCTGAGCGCAGGCAGTAACGGAACACAAGGAGCATCAACATGCTGAGCAGGTGGTCGATCCGCACATCGCTGACGCTGGTGGGGATTCTTCTCGTGACGCTGACCGTGGTGGTCGGCGCACTCGGGCTCACCGCGCTGAATCGCGCGAGCGGCTCGCTCGATCACATCGCGGGCGGCGAACTGGTTGCGATTCATGCGCTCGACGATGCGTCGGCGTATCTGCTGCGCTCGCGCATCGCGATCGATCGTTTCAACACGCTGACGGCCGCCGGCAAGGCGGACGAGGCGAAGAAGGTGCTCGATCGCGCGCAGGAGCTGCTCGGCAAGGGCAACCAGAGCTGGCAGACGTATCTCGACGCGCCGAAGCACGGCGTCGAGCAGGCCTTGCTCGACGATGTGGTCGCGAAACGGACGACGGTGATGCACGACGGCGTCGACGTCGAATTCGCCGCGTTGAACGCGAACAATCTCGATGCGTATCACGCGGTCGCGGATACCAAGATCAGCCCGATGTTCATCGCCTACGACGCGGCCGCCGCCGCGGTCGTCAAGGCGCTGCAGCAGAGCGTGGCCGAGCAGCAGACGAGCGCGCAGTCGAACGCATCGCTGATGGTCACGCTGATCAGCGTGCTCACGGGGCTCGCGCTGCTGGTGGTGCTCGGCATCCGTTTCGCGCTGCGCAGCCTCATCGTGCAGCCGCTCAACGACGCGATCGCGTGCTTCGAGCGGATCGCCGCCGGCGATCTGTCCGGTACGGTCGAGGTATTCAGCGGCAACGAAATCGGCCGCCTGTTCGCGGGCATCAAGCGGATGCAGGAAAGTCTCGCGACAATGGTGCGGGCGCTTCATAGCGGCACCGAGTCGATCGACACGGGCGCACGCGAAATCGCGATGGGCAACACCGACCTGTCGCAGCGCACCGAGCAGCAGGCCGCGTCGCTGCAGGAAACCGCGTCGAGCATGGATCAGTTGACCGGCACGGTCCGGCAGAACACCGAGAACGCGCGCCAGGCGAGCCAGCTCGCCGTCAACGCATCGGACATCGCGACGCGCGGCGGCGACGTCGTGAGCCAGGTCGTCACGACGATGCAGGAGATCGCGACCAGTTCGAACAAGATCGTCGACATCATCGGCGTGATCGAAGGCATCGCGTTCCAGACCAACATCCTTGCGCTGAACGCGGCGGTCGAAGCCGCGCGCGCCGGCGAGCAGGGCCGCGGCTTCGCGGTGGTGGCGGGCGAAGTGCGCAGCCTCGCGCAGCGCAGCGCGAGCGCCGCCAAGGAGATCAAGGAGCTGATCGGCGATTCGGCCGGCAAGGTGAAGAGCGGCTCCGAACTGGTCGGCCGCGCCGGCACGACGATGGACGAAATCGTGCAGGCGGTGCGTCGCGTGACCGACATCATGGGCGAGATCAGCGCGGCGTCCGAAGAGCAATCCGGCGGCATCGAGCAGGTCAATCGCGCGGTCGTGCAAATGGATTCGGTCACGCAGCAGAACGCGGCGCTGGTCGAACAGGCGGCCGCCGCGGCGGCGTCGCTCGAAGATCAGACGCGGCAGTTGCAGGAGGTGCTCGGCGGCTGGAAGGTGTCCGGTACGCCGGCGCGTCAGAGCGCCCCAGCGACGCGTGCGCGGACTTCCGCGCAGGCCGCCAAAGCCGCACCGCAAGCGGCGAGCGCGGCGGCTCAGGCGAACCCGGCCGGCGCCAGCCATGCAACGAAGGCGACCGTGGCAACCGCGGCGGCTCCGACCCAACAACACGACGCAGCGGCACGCGTCGAACCCGCATTGAAGCCAAGGCCCGCCGCGGCCGCGGCTCGCGTCACGACCGACACACCCACGCGCACCGCTGCGGCGAGCACGGCGAAGGCAAGCTCGGACGCGGACTGGGAAACGTTTTAGGCAACGGCAGAGTGACATGGGGTCAACCGGCATCGCGCCCGCGGATGGGCGAAGCATCGAAGCACGCGCATCACGCGTGTCGCGAGCCGGCCGTATGTCGATGGTATTCGCGGGAGGGCGCGACCCCGCGAAGACAATTCCTAGCCCCCAGGCAGTCCGGCTGGGCGGCGAGCGTGACGGCTCATATCGCAGACAGGAATTTTCATGATGGCAACGCGCGCACCCCAACGCCCGATCCGGGCGGCACCTGACCGCACAGAGCCCGCCAGGTCCGTCGAGACGGGACGCGATTTCGAATTCACGACGGCGGATTTCGCCCGCATCCGCGATCTGATTCATCGCGCGGCGGGCATTTCGCTGTCGGACCACAAGCGCGACATGGCGTATAGCCGCCTCGCGCGCCGCTTGCGTGCGCGCGGCATCGATACGTTTCGCCAGTATCTCGATCTGCTCGAAGCGGAAAACGATCCAGCCGAGTGGGAAGCGTTCACGAATGCGCTGACCACCAACCTGACCGCGTTTTTCCGCGAAGCCCATCACTTTCCGATCCTCGCCGAGTTCGTGCCGCGACGCCCGCAACCTGTGTCCGTGTGGTGCTCGGCGGCATCGACGGGCGAGGAGCCGTACTCGATCGCGATGACGCTGATCGAAGCGCTCGGCGAGAGCGGCGCTCGCCAGGCGTCGGTGCTCGCGACCGACATCGACACCCAGGTGCTCGCGAAGGCCGAGGCCGGCGTCTACCAGTTCGATCAGGTCAAGCACCTGTCGCCCGAGCGGCTCAAGCGCTTCTTTCTGAAGGGCACGGGCGCGCATGCAGGGATGGTCAAGGTGCGTCCTGAAGTGCGCGCGCTCGTGCGCTTCGAGCAGCTGAACCTGACCGATCGCGATTACCAGTTGCGCACGCAGTTCGACGCGATCTTCTGCCGCAACGTGATGATCTATTTCGACAAGCCGACGCAGGCGCAGGTGCTCGCGCGCTTCGAGCCGCTGATGAAGTCGGGCGGTCTGCTGTTCGCCGGCCATTCGGAAAACTTCACGTACGTGACGCAGGCGTTCAGGTTGCGCGGCCAGACCGTCTACGAACTGACGCGCGACGCGGGCGGCGCTCGCGGGCCGTCGCGCGCTAACGCGCATGACGCGCATCAATCGAGCGGGGTGGCCGCATGAGCAGCACGCTGCCGATCGCTTCGAACCTGTACTACGACAACCACTTTCAGCGCCCCGGCGTGAAGCTGTTGCCCAACGAGTTCTACACGACGAGCGAAGACATGGTGCTCGTGACGGTGCTTGGCTCGTGTGTCGCGGCCTGCATCCAGGACCGCACCGCGGGCATCGGCGGCATGAATCACTTCATGCTGCCGGACGACGGCGCCGACGTCGTGCAGGCCGCATCGGACTCGATGCGCTACGGTGCGTACGCGATGGAAGTGCTGATCAATGAACTGATCAAGGCGGGCGGGCGGCGCGAGCGCTTCGAGGCCAAGGTGTTCGGTGGCGGCGCGGTGCTCGCGGGCATGACCACGATGAACATCGGCGATCGCAACTCGGAGTTCGTGCGCCGCTATCTGGCCACCGAAAAAATCCGCATCGTCGCCGAGGACCTGCAGGGCTCGCATCCGCGCAAGGTCGCATTCATGCCGCGCACCGGTCAGGTGATGGTGAAGAAATTGCGCTTGCAACAGGAAGCGGGCGTCGCCGAGCGCGAGCAGGCGCTCGTGCAGCAAAGCGCCGAAGCGCGCGCCGAGCGGCTCGCCGCGGCGCGCAAGCGGGTCGAGCTGTTCGCGAAGCCGGCCGCCGCGCGGCCGAGGATCGAACTGTTCGGCGCAAGCCCGCGCCCGACTCATTCCAACAACGCCAGAACCACAGAGGAGGCGTGAGCGCTGTGCAAAAGATCAAGGTATTGTGTGTCGACGATTCGGCGCTGATCCGCAGCCTGATGACCGAGATCATCAATGGCCAGCCGGACATGACGGTGGTGGCGACGGCGCCCGACCCGCTCGTCGCGCGCGAGCTCATCAAGCAGCACAACCCGGATGTGTTGACGCTCGATGTCGAAATGCCGCGCATGGACGGCCTCGACTTTCTCGAGAAGCTGATGCGCCTGCGGCCGATGCCGGTCGTGATGGTGTCGTCGCTGACCGAGCGCGGCAACGAGATCACGCTGCGCGCACTCGAACTCGGCGCGGTCGACTTCGTGACCAAGCCGAAGGTCGGCATTCGCGACGGCATGCTCGACTACGCGGAAAAGCTCGCCGACAAGGTTCGCGCGGCAGCCCGCGCGCGCGTGCGCCAGGCGGCGCCCGCGCAGCATGCGGCCACCCAGGCCGCGCATGCGCCGCTCGGCGCCGCGCCGCTTTTCAACAACCCGCTGCTGAGTACCGAGAAGCTGATCATCGTCGGCGCATCGACGGGCGGCACCGAAGCGATCCGCGAAGTGCTGGTGCCGCTGCCGCCCGATGCGCCCGCGGTGCTGATCGCGCAGCACATGCCGCCGGGTTTTACGAAATCTTTCGCGCAACGCCTCAATGGTTTGTGCCGGATTACCGTTAAAGAAGCAGAGCACGGCGAGCGTGTGCTGCCGGGCCACGCGTATATCGCGCCGGGCCACGCGCATCTGTTGCTCGCGAGGAGCGGCGCCAACTACATTGCGCATCTGTCCGACGACCCGCCGGTGAACCGGCATCGTCCGTCGGTCGATGTGCTGTTCCGTTCGGCCGCGCAGCATGCGGGCAAGAACGCGATCGGCGTGATTCTGACCGGCATGGGGCGCGACGGTGCGGCCGGTCTGCTGGAGATGAAAAAGGCCGGTGCATACACGCTGGCGCAGGACGAAGCGAGTTGCATCGTGTTCGGCATGCCGCGTGAGGCGATCGCGCTCGGCGCGGCCGACGAAATCGCCGCGCTGCCGGACATGAGCCGGCGCGTGATGGCGCGTTTGACGTCGATGGGTGACCGCGTTCAACGGGTATGATGCGTGCCGGACGGAGTGAGGCGGTCGAACGCCGCTACATGGATCAAGCAAAGGGAAAGAAATGGATAAGGGAATGAAGATTCTGGTGGTTGACGATTTTCCGACGATGCGCCGGATCGTCCGCAACCTGCTGAAGGAACTGGGCTACGCGAACGTCGACGAAGCGGAAGACGGCGCGGCCGGTCTCGCGCGTCTGCGCAGCGGCAGCTACGAGTTCGTGATCTCGGACTGGAACATGCCGAACCTCGATGGTCTCGCGATGCTGAAGGAAATCCGCGCCGACGCGAACCTGACGCACTTGCCGGTGCTGATGGTGACGGCCGAGTCGAAGAAGGAAAACATCATCGCGGCGGCGCAGGCCGGCGCGAGCGGTTACGTCGTCAAGCCGTTCACGGCCGCGACGCTCGACGAGAAGCTCAACAAGATCCTCGAGAAGATGGCGAAAGCCGGGAGCTGATGTGACGCCGCCGACCCAAACGCCTGGCGCCGAAACGGGCCACGACAGCGGCGACTTCACGTCGGACCGCATCCTCGCGCGCATCGGACAACTGACGCGCACGCTGCGCGATTCGATGCGCGAGCTCGGGCTCGACAAGCATGTCGAGCGGGCGGCCGAAGCCGTGCCCGATGCACGCGATCGCCTGAAGTACATCGCCAACATGACCGAGCAGGCCGCCGAGCGCGTGCTGTCGGCGATCGACGTCGCGAAGCCGATCCAGGAGCAGTTGCAGAAAGACGCGGGCACGCTCGACGCGCGCTGGGAACAGTGGTACGCGGCGCCGATCGAGCGCGAGGAAGTGCGCGCGCTGATGAACGACACCCGCAGCTTTCTGCGCGGCGTGCCCGAGGCGACCGGCGCGACCAACTCGCAGCTGATGGAGATCATGCTCGCGCAGGACTTCCAGGACCTGACCGGCCAGGTGATCAAGAAGATCACCGACGTCGTCTATCTGATCGAGCAGCAATTGCTCGGCGTGCTGGTCGAGAACATCGCGCTCGAACGGCGCGAACAGTTCGCGGCGAACGCAGCGGCGCTCGCGGCCGAGGTGTCGTCGACGGGCAGCCCGGAGCATCTGCTCAACGGCCCGCAGATCAATCCGGAAGGCAAGACGGACGTGGTGCAGGATCAATCGCAGGTCGATGACCTGCTTGCAAGCCTCGGCTTCTGAGGCGGACCAGGCATGCTACAGGCCGCGAAAGCGGCCCGGCTTTCTCCGGCCGAAACGACACCGGGTGCTTGCCCGGTGAGGGGGCTCCCCGCGAGGCAACGGCGGGATATCTCTCTGGTTGACAAAACGTCACAGAAATCTGCGCGGCTTTAGCTCTAATGCCTATTTCCAGGACGCGCCGCAGGGCGAGGGGCACGAAAATCGCGCGCCTTTCCCGTTGATGCGGCGATCGTCTGCCAGTCGGCAGCGGGTTTGCGCGATGCGTGGACCGCGGCCGCAGTCGGAGAGGAGCCTCGTCATGTGGAGTCGTGTCCGTCGCGCCGGGAAAGTTACGGCGCTGGTTTCATTGGCCTTATTGGCCGCTCGGTCCGCTTATGCGGAACTCGGCGGCGCACCGATAACGCCGCCCCTCGATGCGTCGGTTTCTTCCCGCATCGCTTCCCGCGCTACTTCGTCCTACACCGTGCGTGAGACCGCGCTCGCCAACGGTACCGTGATCCGCGAATATCTCGATGCCCGAGGCGCGGTCTTCGGCGTCGCGTGGCATGGTCCGCGAATGCCCGATCTGAGCGATCTGCTCGGCAGCTATTTCCCGCAGTACATTGCCGGCGCGCAGGCCGCCAAGGCGGCGCGCGGCGGCGGACGCGGTCCTGTCGCTGTCGAGCGGAACGGTCTGGTCGCGCGCTCGGGCGGCCATATGGGCGCGCTTAGCGGTCAGGTGTGGCTGACACCCGCGCTACCCGTGGGCGTCAGCGGTTCCGACATCGAATGACGGCGAGGACGACGATGCGAAACCTGCACAAGCCTGCGACGGTCATCGGTTGGATGCGGAGCGCTTTGGCCACGATGCTCGTGGCGACGCTCGCCGCCTGCGGCGGAGGAGGAGGCGATTCCGGCCCCTCCGCCGCCAGTTCCAACGCCAGCCGCAACTCGCCGGGCGCGCAGAACAGCGGTTCGCCGCCGCTCGCCAGTCCTGGTTCAAGCGCGAGCGGCAATTCGCCGAGCGCGCTGAACAACGGTTCGCCGCCCACCAGCCCGAGCCAGCCGCCAACGGTTACGACTGCCGTGAACACGGTGCCGATCACGGTCAGCCATGGGGTGAGCGGCGCCATCAACACGCCGATGATCAGCGTGACGATTTGCGCGCCCGGCTCCGCCGCCCACTGCCAGACCATCGACAACATCCTGCTCGATACCGGCTCGTTTGGATTGCGGGTGGTCAGTTCGGTGCTGAACCCGTCGTTGCTGAAGGCGCTGCCGGTCAGCACGATAGGCAGCAGCGGCGCGCAGCTTGCCGAGTGCGCGGAGTTCGGCGCTGACAGCTACACGTGGGGCACGGTGCGCACCGCCACCATCACGGTCGGCGGCGAGATGACCACGACCAGCATCCCGATGCAGATCATCGGCGACAAGAGCGCGAGCACGGTGCCCGGGCCTGGCTGCAGCAATGATGGCGGCTCGCCGCAAAACACGGTCGCCACGCTTCACGAGAACGGCATTCTCGGCGTCGGCACCGCGCCTGTCGATTGCGGCGCAACCTGCGCGAACGCCGCCACCGCCGCGAACTACAGCAACTACTTCGCGTGCCCGGGCGGGACGTCCTGCACCCGCACGGCGGCGCCGCTCGCGCAGCAAGTGGCCAATCCGGTCGCGCACTTCCCGGTGGACAACAACGGTGTGATCGTCCGGATGGCACCGGTGGCAAACACCGGCGCTGCCACGGCGACCGGCACACTGGTGTTCGGGATCGGCACGCAGTCGGACAACCCGCTCGCCGCATCGCACGTCTTCAAGACCGACCCGTACGGCAACCTGAACAACAGTGTGTTCAACGGCAGGACGGTGCCGGCGCTCATCGATTCGGGAACGACCGCCTACCTGTTCAGCGATAGCTCGCTCGCCCAGTGTGGCGGCTACTATTGTCCGCCCACCGCGCAGACCCGCTCGCTCACGCTGGTCGGAATCGACAAGGTATCGGCGAGCGCGAGCATCGACGTCGTGAGCGCGACGACGCTGTTCGGCAACAGCACCGCCTACGCGTTCAACGATCTCGCCGCGCCGGGTGGCGGCAGCTTCAATCTCGGTTTGCCGTTCTTCTACGGCCGTGCCGTGTACTACGGCATCGACAACACCGCCAGCGGCGGCCAGTCGCCGTATGTGGGCTTCTGATCGACCGATTCGATTCGGCCCGGCAAGCGTGCCGGGCTGATGGTTTCTCCGCGATTCGCGCCAAACACGCGTTCAATGCGCGCCGAATACCACTCTTCCGTACCGTTTCCTGCTAGTAATAGCCGGTAAGCCGGGCGCGCGCGCCTTGCGCCGGCTGAAAGAATCCGCAGGCATACTACGAGGTCGAAGCGGTACGGCACCCCGCCGCGCAACGGCGGGCGGTCGCCCGGTGAGGCGGACCCCTCAGCGTCGCGGCCGCGGCGGTGCCGTATCATTTGCCTACAAGCGGCCGGTTCGCGCAATCGGTGAAGCGTGCCGCGGCTCGGGAGGAGCATCGTTATGTGGAGTCGTATTGGTCGCGCCGGGAGAGTCACGGCGCTCGTGTTGCCGTGTTCGTTATTGGCCCTGACGGCCGCGCAGTCCGCCCATGCGGCGCTGGGCAGCGCGCCGCTTACGCCGCCGTCCGACGCCTCGGTGTCGTCCCGCGTGGTGCAGCCCGCCAGCGGCGCGACGCAAAGTGTCATGCGGTCGCAAGCGAGCGCGGCCTCTTCCACAGCCTCCGCATCCGCTTCCTACACGGTACGCGAGACCACGTTCGGCAACGGCACCGTGGTGCGCGAATATCTGAGCGCGAGCGGCGCGGTATTCGGCATTTCGTGGCACGGCCCGCAAATGCCCGATCTCAGTGATCTGCTCGGCAGTTATTTTCCGCAGTACGTCGCCGGCGTGAAGGCCGTTCGCGCCGCGCGCGGCAATGCGCGCGGACCGGTTGCCGTCGACGACAGCGGGCTCGTGGTGCGCTCGGGCGGCCATATGGGCGCGTTCAGCGGCGTCGCATGGCTGCCCTCCGAGCTGCCGGCCGGCGTCAGCGGTTCCGACATCCAGTAACGGCGAGGACCACGATGCGAACCATGCTCACGACCGCGAACATCAAAGGCTGGATGCAGGCCGCGCTTGCCGTGCTGCTCACGGCGACGCTCGTCGCCTGCGGCGGAGGCGGCGACAGTGGCGATAGCAACGCCAGCTCCAGCAGTGGCAGCAACTCGTCGAACGGGCTGAACGGCGGTTCGCTGCCTGCCAGCCCGACCCAGCAGCCGATCTCCGCCAACGCGTCGAACACCGTGCCGATCACGGTCGGCCGCGGCGTTTCCGGTGTCATCAACATCCCGACCGTCAGCGTGACGATCTGTGCGCCAGGCTCGACCACTAACTGCCAGACGATCGGCAACATCCAGGTCGACACCGGCTCGTTCGGCTTGCGCGTGGTCAGCTCGGCGCTGAATTCGACCTTGCTCGGCGCGCTGCCGGTCAGCACGTCCGGCAACGGCGGTGCCAAACTAGCCGAATGCGCAACCTTCGCGGACGGCTTCACGTGGGGCAGCGTGCGCACCGCGACCGTGACGATCGGCAGCGAAACGACGACGACCGCCATCCCGATCCAGACCATCGGCGACAACGTGAGCACGGCGCCCACGCCCGGCTGCGGCAATGGCGCGGCGCAGAACACGGCTAGCGATCTCGGCGCCAATGGCATTCTCGGCATCGGCACCGCGCTGAACGATTGCGGCGCGACGTGCGCGGACCCGACCAAGGCGGGGACCTACAGCAACTACTTCGCCTGCCCTGGCGGTACGTCGTGCGCACGCACTCAAGTCACGACAGATCAGCAGGTGACGAATCCGGTCGCGAAGTTTCCGCTCGACAACAACGGCGTGATCGTGCAAATGGCGCCGGTGTCGAACACAGGACAGGCGTCGGCGACCGGCACGCTGGTGTTCGGCATCGGCACACAGGGGAACAACGCGCTTGCCGCGTCGCAGGTCTTCACGACCGACCCATTTGGCGACCTCAACAACAGCACCTTCAACGGCACGACCGTCCAGGCGTTCCTCGATTCCGGCTCGAACGCGTATTTCTTCGGCGATAGCACGCTCGCGCTGTGCGGCAGCCAATTCGCGGGCTTCTATTGCCCGTCGTCGGCACAGACTCGCACGGTCACGTTGGTGGGGCTGAACAAAGTGTCGGCGGACGCGAGCATCGGCATCCTGAGTGCGCAGACGCTGTTCGCCACCGGCAGCAACTTCGCGTTCAACAACCTCGCCGGGCAGATCGGCGGCAGCGCCAGCTTCGACCTCGGTCTGCCGTTCTTTTACGGCCGCCATGTGTACTACCACCTCGATCAGACCGCGAGCGGCGGTCCCGCGCCCTACGTCGGCTTCTGAAGCCGCACGTCGATCGGATTGCGGACGGCTTGCGTGACACGCGCGCGAGCCGTCCGCTCATCCGTCGAAATGCCCCCGTTTCTCCGCCCTTATCCGCCGATCGGCGCTTGCGCCGAGCAGGAATAATCGCTCTCACTGGAAAGAGGCGCCGTGCCTCGGCCGACTGGAGAGCTTCGTGGCAGAGGACAGCGACCTCGAAAAAACCGAATCCGCCACCCCTCGGCGCCTGCAGAAGGCGCGCGAGGAGGGGCAGATCGCGCGTTCGCGGGAGCTGTCGACCTTCGCGCTGCTCGCGGCCGGGTTCTACGGCGTGTGGGGCATGTCGGGCAGCATCGGCGAGCATTTGCAGAACATGCTGCGTGCGTCGCTGACGTTCAACCACGCCGGCGCGTTCGACACCAACCGCATGCTGATCGGTGCGGGCGCCGCGGGCCGCGAAGGACTCTACGCGCTCATGCCGATCCTCGGCTTCACCGGACTTGCCGCGCTGCTCGCGCCGATGGCGCTGGGCGGCTGGCAGCTGTCGGCGAAAGGGTTCGAGCCCAAGTTCAGCCGGCTCAACCCGATCGAGGGTCTCGGCCGGATGTTTTCGATCAACGGGCCGATCCAGCTCGGCATGTCGCTCGCGAAGACGCTGGTCGTGGGACTGATCGGCGGCACGGCGATCTGGAATCGCCATGAGCAATTCCTCGCGCTCGCGACGCAGCCGCTCAACCTCGCACTCGCCAACTCCGTACACCTGATCGCGGTGTGCTGCGGCATGACGGTGGCCGGCATGTTCGCGGTGGCCGCGCTCGACGTGCCGTACCAGCTGTGGACGTTCAGCAAGAAGCTGCGCATGACGAAGGAAGAAGTCAAGCGTGAGCATCGCGAGAGCGAAGGCGATCCGCACATCAAGGGCAAGATTCGCCAGCAGCAGCGCGCGATCGCGCGGCGCCGCATGATGGCCCAGGTGCCGAAGGCCGACGTGGTCGTGACGAACCCGACGCACTTCGCGGTCGCGCTGCAATACACGGACGGCGAGATGCGCGCGCCGAAGGTGGTCGCGAAGGGCGTGAACCTCGTGGCCGCGCGGATTCGCGAGATCGCCGCCGAAAACAACGTGCCGCTGCTCGAAGCCCCGCCGCTCGCGCGGGCGCTCTATCACAACGTCGATCTCAATCGCGAGATTCCGGGGCCGCTATATGGCGCGGTCGCGGAAGTGCTCGCGTGGGTCTATCAGCTGCGCCGCTTCAAGGCCGAAGGCGGCGACGTGCCGGTCGCGCCGACCGAACTGGATGTGCCGCCCGAACTCGACAAGGGCAGCGTGTCGGACGAGGACGCCGCGGACGAAGCGGCCGACACGCTGAACCCGGCCGCCGCCAACGCCAACACCAACACGAGCAACGACGATAACGGAGCCTCCGCATGAACGTTCGCGCCGGTTTCCTCGCCCGACGGCCGGATGCGCTGAGCAGCACCAACCTGCGCGCCCTCGCCGGGCCGGTGCTGATCTGCATGATCCTCGGCATGATGATTCTGCCGTTGCCGCCGTTCCTGCTGGATCTGCTGTTCACGTTCAACATCGCGCTGTCGGTGATGGTGCTGCTCGTCAGCATGTACACGATGAAGCCGCTCGACTTCGCCGCGTTTCCGAGCGTGCTGCTGTTCTCGACGCTGCTGCGGCTGTCGCTGAACGTCGCGTCGACGCGGGTTGTGCTGCTCGAAGGCCATACCGGTCCCGACGCGGCCGGTCAGGTGATCGAGTCGTTCGGCCACTTCCTCGTGGGCGGCAATTTCGCGGTCGGTATCGTCGTCTTCATCATCCTGATGGTCATCAACTTCATGGTGATCACGAAGGGCGCGGGGCGCATTGCCGAAGTGTCCGCGCGCTTTACGCTCGACGCGATGCCCGGCAAGCAGATGGCGATCGACGCCGATCTGAACGCGGGTCTCATCAACGAAGAGCAGGCCCGCAAGCGTCGCGCGGAAGTCTCGCAGGAAGCCGAGTTCTACGGCTCGATGGACGGCGCCAGCAAGTTCGTGCGCGGCGATGCCATCGCCGGTCTGCTGATCATGGTGATCAACATCATCGGCGGGCTGATCGTCGGGATGGTCCAGCACGACATGAGTTTTGCAGCGGCGGGCAAGAACTACACGCTGCTGACGATCGGCGACGGCCTCGTCGCGCAGATTCCGTCGCTGGTGATCTCGACGGCGGCCGGCGTGATCGTGTCGCGCGTCGCGACCAACGAAGACATCGGCACGCAGCTGACCGGGCAGCTGTTCACGAACCCGCGGGTGCTGATGATCACCGGCTGCATTCTCGTGCTGATGGGCCTGATTCCGGGCATGCCGCACTTCGCGTTCCTGATTCTCGGCGGCGGCTTGATCCAGCTCGGCCGCACGATGAAGAAGCGCGCCGAGGCGCGCAAGAACGCGCCGGCGCTCGTCGACGTCGCGCCGGCCGCGCTGGCGCCCCTCGAAAACGCCGAGGCGAGCTGGGACGACGTGACGATGGTCGACACGCTCGGCCTGGAAGTCGGGTACCGGCTGATTCCGCTCGTCGACAAAAATTCCGACGGCGAACTGCTCAAGCGAATCAAGAGCATCCGCAAGAAATTCGCGCAGGAAATCGGCTTCTTGCCGCCGGTCATTCATATCCGCGACAACCTCGAATTGCGGCCAAACGGTTATCGGATCGCGTTAAAGGGCGTCGAGATCGGCGCGGGCGAGGCCTATCCGGGCCAGTGGCTCGCGATCAACCCGGGCCAGGTCTCGGCCGCGCTGCCGGGCACGCCGACCCAGGATCCGGCCTTCGGCCTGCCCGCGATCTGGATCGATACGAACCTGCGCGAACAGGCGCAGGTGTACGGCTACACGGTCGTCGATTCGAGCACGGTGGTCGCAACGCACCTGAATCACCTCGTCGTCACGCATGCGTCCGAGCTGCTCGGCCGGCGTGAGGTGCAGGAGCTGCTCGAGAGGATGCAGAAGGACACGGCATCGCTCGTCGACGATCTGGTGCCGAAGCTGCTGCCGCTCACCACGCTGCAAAAGGTGCTGCAGAACCTCCTCGAAGAAGGCGTGCCGATCCGCGACCTGCGCACGATCCTCGAAGCGCTCGCCGAGCACGCGGCCAAGATCACCGACCCGCACGACCTCACCGCCGCCGTGCGGCTCGCGCTGGGTCGCGCGATCACGCAGCAGTGGTTCCCCGGCACCGCCGACATGCAGGTGATGGGCCTCGACGCGAACCTCGAACGGGTGCTGTCGCAGGCGCTCTCGACCGGACCGAACCCGGGCCTCGAGCCGGGTCTCGCGAACACGCTGCTCAACGAAACGCAGAAGGCGATGACGCGTCAGCAGAACCTTGGCCTCGCTCCGGTGCTGCTCGTGCAGCACGCGTTGCGACCGATGCTCGCTCGCTTCCTGCGCCGCAGCCTGCCGCAGCTGAAGGTGCTGTCGTATGCGGAAGTGCCCGATACGCGCAACGTCAAGGTGATGAATCTGATCGGCGCGCAAGGCTGACCAAGCCCGCTCGCTTGCAGCTGTCGACATCACGCGAACCGGCGCTCCAGTGGGGCGCCGGTTTGCGTTTGCGCTTCTGATCCCGGCACCCGTCGCATCGCTGATACGCGTTTGCCGGCCTCGTCGATCGGTGTGTCTGCCGTGCGCCCATCGTGCGAATTGCCCGTCTTTAACGGTCTTTATCCATCGATCGTCGGCCGACGCCTTTCGCAATAATTGATTGCAATGGGAAGCGGTGTATTGCCGGTCCGTCAGTCCGTATATCTCATCGGGGGTCCAGTTTGAACATTCGTAAATTTGTCGGTGCTACCAGTCGCGATGCGTTGCGTCTCGTTCGCGAAGCACTGGGCCCCGATGCGGTCGTGCTGTCGAATCGCACGATGGACGACGGCAGCGTCGAAATCGTCGCGCTCGCCGATAGCGACCTCGCCGCGATCACGCCGAAAGCGCGTGAAGGCGCCCAGGCTGCGGCCGTCGGCGCGGGCTCCGGTGCGGCATCGATGCTCGCGCCTCGCGGCTCGTCCGCGGCGCCGATGAATCCGTACGCGAGCGCAATGCCGGACGTGTTTTCGTCGGTGTTCGGCGCGAGCCCGGAAGCGGGTGCTGAAGCGATGCCAATGATCGAGCCGGCGAATTTTCCGGCGAACGCGGCTGGGGATTTCATGGCCGGGTCCGCGAACCCGACGGCGTTCGACCCGGCGGTGAGCCACGCGGTCAACCGGTCCGCGAAGGAAGCGCCGTTGGCCGCCGCCAATGCTTATGCGTCGACGCACTCGGCACCCGGCCCGGCAACGGCGCCCGGCGCGAGCCAGCCGGCATCTAACGCAGTCACATCGTTCAACGCACCGGCCGGCACTTCCGCCGCTTCGGCCACGCCCTCCGGCGCGAGCGCCCGCGCCGCGGCCGCGCGCCTGTCGAAAGACCTCGGCGCAGATCCGCTGAAAGCTGCGGGCGTGCCGGTAGCGCCGGCTGTCGCACCGAGCGAAGCCGCCGTGCCACGCACGATGGCCGAGTCGAATCCGTGGCTCATCGATCACGCGCGCCGCATCGCGGCCGAGCAGCAGCAACAACGCGGCGAATACAGCGCGCGTCCCGCCGCGATGACGCCCGCCGTCGCGACCGCCAAAGGCCTCGGCAGCGCGGTCGACGCGCGGCCAATAGCCGTGCCGCCGGTGATCGATACGCCCGACTGGGCGCGCGAAGCCGCCGAAGTCGCTGCGCGCCGCACCGCGCAGAAGCTCGCGCCCATGCCGTCGGCCAGCGACGAAAGCCGCACGCCGGCCGCCGTCGCCGAAGCGATCAAGGGGCGCATGGAGCAGGTCGTCAAGGACACCGTGATGAGCGAGCTGTCGTCGATGCGCGACATGATGGAAGAGCACTTCGCGGGACTGCTGTGGGGCGATCGACAGCGCCGCAATCCCGGCGGCGCCGCGCTCACCAAGCATCTGTTCGCCGCCGGCTTTTCCGCGCAGCTCGTGCAGATGATGGTCGACAACCTGCCCGACGACATCGACACGATGGACGGCGGCATGGACTGGGTGCGCTCGGTGCTCGAATCGAACCTGCCGGTCATGGAGGACGAGGACGCGCTGATGGAGCGCGGCGGCGTGTT